>MFGV01000066.1 GCA_001778375.1 Candidatus Firestonebacteria bacterium RIFOXYD2_FULL_39_29 | reverse complement strand
GTTTAAGTTCGGTTAAAAAACCGCTTCTTGGTTCCAGTTGTCAAAGAACGGTGTTTCTAGAAATAATTGCGACACAGTCTGAATTACTAATACTTAATCACTAACTCTTAAACAAAATCTTTGTATTTATATTATGAACTTCCTTATGTTTAGTGCTTAGTGCTTCAACCTTAGTTATTGTTTAGTTATTAGTTATTCTGTTTTACTGTCCTTTCAATGTACTCTTCAGGTCTCTTTCTACTTCTCTTTTTTTAATGGCTTCTCTTTTATCAAAATTCTTTTTACTTTTTGCGAGAGCAAGCTCGACTTTTATTAAATTTCCTTTCAGATAAACTTTTAACGGCACCAGAACTAAACCTCCGATACTCAGCTTGCCTGTCAACCGCTCAATTTCATTTTTGTGAAGGAGAAGCTTACGCTTCCTCGTAGGATCAGCATTTGCATAACTACCGTGAGAATATGGACTTATATGCATATTATACAAAAAGACCTCACCATTGTCAACCTTACCAAAACTATCCTTCAGAGTAACCAGCCCTTCCCTAGCGGATTTAACCTCTGTACCCTTAAGTGCTATACCGGTTTCATACACGTCAAGTATATGAAAGTCAAAACGCGCTTTCCGGTTAACTGCTATGTCTTTAACCAGTATTTCTATCATGGTTTGAATATATCAAGTAAATCACATACGCTGTCAACTATATAATCCGGTTTTTCTTTGCCTTTATATTTTTCTGTTTCTTTCTTTGAGGTTACACCGGTAAGTACCATAACTGTTTTTGTCCCAGCATTCTTGCCAAACAAAATATCAGTATCATACCGGTCTCCGACCACCACGGTCTCACTTGGAGAGATTTTTCTCTGCTTTAAAAGTATTTGAAGCATATAAGGCTCCGGTTTTCCTATTATAAATGCTTTAACGCCCGAAGCTGCTTCAACTGCCGCCACAAGACTGCCACCGCCCGGATGCAAACCATTTTTAGCAGGATATGTATAATCTTTATTTGTGGCTATAAATTTAGCGCCTTTTTCAATAAGCAATCTCGCAATCTTTAACGCTTTATATGTAAATTTCCTGTCCAATCCCACAACCACATAATCCGTCTTTCCCGGCACCTTATTATTTACGGAAAATACTTTCAACCCGATATCTTTCAACTCCTTTTTCAATCCCTTTTCACCGATAACAAAAACAGAACCTTTTGCCTTTTTTTCCGACAAGTACAGACCCGCAGCATATGCAGAAGCCATTATTTCGGAAAGAGTGCAATCAAAACCCATCTTATTAAGTTTTTTTAGATTATCTTTTCTTGAAAGCATTGCATTATTGGTGGCAAAAGCAACTTTATGTCCGAGCTTACGGAGCCGGCAAACGGTCTCAGGAGCGCCTTTTATTACACTGTTTTCCCTGTAAAGAACTCCGTCAAGGTCAAAGATAAAAAACATTATTTTCCTTCCTTTCTCAGAAAAAGCTTCATGTTTTCGACATATTCGTAAGGTATCAGTATTGAACCTAAATATATCTTGCTCTTTCCCGCCCCGTGGTCATCCGAGCCGCCGGTAATTAAAAGATTGTACTTAACTGCCAGTTCTTTCAGCTTTGCAACTGTTCCGGAAGAATGTTCCGTATGATATACTTCAACTCCCATCATTCCGCTTTGCAGTACTTTTTCTATAAGTTCATAATTATTAAGTACTCCGGGATGAGCCATAACAGGGATTCCTCCGGCATTTTTTATCAGATCTGCCGCTTCTAAAGGAGAAAGAAATTGTTTTTTTACATAAGCCGGCCCGCTTTGACCCAGATATTTTCTGAACGCCTCGGGAATGTCGCTGACTATACCGGCAAGTTTCATTGCCCTAGCTATATGAAGACGACCTACAGCAGTATATGATTCGGTAAGAGCTAAAACAGCCTCAAGTTTTAATTCAATATTCAAACCCGCAAGCTTTTCTATTATTTTTTTTGCTCTTTCCATACGGCTCGAACGTAATTCATCGAGTTTGTTCTTGAACTCCGGGTTTTTCCAATCCATAAAATAACCCAGAATGTGGATCTCACAATTGTTTTCTTCCGCGGACAACTCCACTCCCGGAATTATTTCCACTCCATACTGAGGTGCTATTTCAACGGCTTTTGCAAGGCCATCTACTGTATCATGGTCGGTAATACCGACGGCTCTGAGGCCGCAAGCTTTTGCAAGCTCCAATACCTGCTCCACAGAAAAAGTAGAATCAGATGCTTTTGTATGTACATGTAAATCCGCATAACCATTAGTCATTACTTTATCCCTATGAATCTGTGAATTTGCGGTATTAATCTTACGTCAGCACCAAGCTCAAATACTCTGCTGCTATTGATCAATTTAACAACCTTTTTAATGCTAGATTTATATTCCGGCTGAAGTATTACTATCGCTCTTTTTGCCATCTTCACAGCCCTTATGATTTCGGCCGGCTTTGTATCCTCCGAAATCACTAATTTTACAAAAGCCTTTTTTTCTGCTGCCTTAATAAACTTTGAATGCTTTTCCCAGAGTCCTTTTTGCCCCGAAGAGGAAGGAAGCTTTATATCCATCGCAACCACATCCGTATAGGGCAATATACTTTTCAGATTTTGAAGCAAAGTTCCATTAGTCTCGAGATAAACCTTAAAACCGGCGCGTTTAAGACCAGCAGCAAGCAGAACCGCAAACTCTCTCTGCACCAAGGGTTCTCCACCGGTTAAACTTACAGAATGAACCAAACCCTTGAATCTTTTAACAATCTTAATAACTTCCAAAGCTTTCACAGGATTGCTGAAGTTTTCACCAAAAGCTTTAAAACTGCCTTTTATTTCTCCGGCTGCTGCAGTATCACAATAAGAGCATTTTAAATTACACAGTGAGAACCTGATAAATACCTGTCTGACACCTGCAAACACACCTTCGCCCTGATAAGACACAAAAATCTCATCCAAAAAACCTGTTTTACTCATTGGAATAGGAGGCCGAAGCCCTTGCGGTCTCCCAGACCGTAACCTTCGAAAGTTTTACCTGTTTTACTTTTAACGGTTTGTTCATACTGTCAAAAATATATTTCGCAATATTTTCCGCGGAAGGATTTACTTTTTTAAAACACGGAAGTTCATCCAGCAAACGATGATCAAGTATTTCCATATTTTTTTTAAGCTCAACTTTAATCTCCGAAAAATCCACAGCCAGTCCAATTTTATTAAGCTTTTTTGCTTTTACCGTGATCATGACCCTATAATTATGACCGTGTACTCTTTCACATTTACCTTTATAACCCCTGAGGTAATGCGCCGAAGCAAACTCGTCTTCTACATTTAGCTCATACATTTCACACCTGTCCTATTTTTCTAAGTTCTTTAATAAATTCTTTTAAAAGGTATTTTTCAGGAACCTTTTTAATTATTTTTCCATTTTTAAATATAAGACCGCTTTTTTTTCCTCCTGCAAGCCCTAAATCAGCTTCCGAGGCCTCTCCCGGCCCGTTAACTACACATCCCATCACAGCTACCTTTACAGGTTTTTTAAGCTTTAACATTTCATCTTCCACTTTTTTTGCCATACCAAAGATATCAACTTCACACCGGCCGCAAGTCGGGCAAACGATCAAATCTGACTCATTTTTACGAAGCCCTAAAGTTTTTAATATTTCTCTACCCACTTTAATTTCCTCTTTTGGTTCTGCCGCAAGAGACACTCTAAGAGTATCTCCCAGTCCTTCATTCAGCATCAGCCCTATCCCGACGGAAGACTTCACCGTACCTGTAATAGCTGTCCCCGCCTCGGTAACCCCAAGATGAAAAGGATAGTCACAAAGTTTTGCCATTTTTCTGTATGCTTCAACAGTCATCATGGTATCAGAGGCTTTCAGCGAAATAACCATATCATAAAAACGGTTCTTCTCAAATAATCTGACATATTCCATTGCTTTTGATACCAGCTTACCTGCCATTACCGGCGCTTTTTCATGGCGTTTTCTTCCGGTATATTTCTCTATTGAGCCGGCATTCAGTCCTATTCTTATTGGGATTTTTGCGCTTTTAGCCGCAGCAAGGATTTCTTTTACTTTCCATTCTTCGCCGATATTCCCCGGATTGATCCTGATCTTGTCGGCACCGGAATCTATCGACATAAGCGCAAGCTTATAATTAAAATGAATATCCGCAACCAGTGGTATTTTTATTCCTTTTTTTATTTTCTTCAGGGCTTTAGCTGATTCTTCATCAGGAACCGCAACACGGATAATATCACAGCCTGCTTTTTCAACCTCTTTAATCTGAGAAATAGTCGCAGCAACATCTCTGGTGTCCGTCTTGGTCATAGACTGAATGGAGATAGAAGCGTTCCCTCCTATTTTAACCCTGCCGCAAAAAACCGGTCTGGTTTTACGTCTGTTCATCTAAAGAGACTCCTTATGCTTTCTTTATTTAATCAGATTCCTTGTTACTATTTTAGCAATATCATTCCAGGTAACGAGGACCGCCAGAGCAATAAGAAGGAAAAATCCCGCTTGAGCCAGAAAAGATTGGACTTTAAAACTCACGGGTTTACCCCGTATTCCCTCTAATATAAATAGAATGAGAACTCCACAGTCAACCACAGGGATAGGGATAATCAGATTAAACAATCCGAGCGCCACACTGATAAAAGCAAAGAAAAAGATAAAATCATTCATTCCCTTTTTTGCCATATTCGCCGCTGATTGAACAATCATAACAGGACCGCCGAGAGACTCCCTTGCAGACATCTTACCGGTTACAAGCTTTGAGATCGCGACCAGCTGTAATTTTGATATAGAATATACCTGTACCCCTGCCAAGCCGAGTGATTTAAAGAAATTTACCTTTTCGTATGAAGATAACGGTGCCTTGCTGCTTATGCCTATTATGTACTTGTTTGTAACAATAGCATCTTTCATAGGCTTAACTTTTCGGGTTATCACTTCTTTGTTTTTTTCTCTTTTTATCTCAAAAAGCATCTCTTTTCCTTCAGAAGTAATAGTAGCTTTTCCTATATCCGCAAACTGACTGACGACAGCTCCATTAATTTTCAAAATCTCGTCACCTTCATTTAACCCGGCAGCATAAGCCGGACTCCCGGGGCTTACACTGTCTATTACCGGAAGCACAAAGGGTGAAATACCAAGAACATTATTCTTTGAATACTCAAGCTTCAACTCTCTACTTTTCCCGCCATCATTTATTTTCAGAATGCATTCATTTGTAAACACAGCATCTTTCATAGGCTTAACTTTTCGGGTTAATATTTCTTTGCCTCTTTTCACCTCAAAAAGTATTTCTTTGCCGGCAGAAGCAATAAAAGCTTTTTCTATATCAGTAAACTGCTTAATAGCAACCCCGTCTATTTTTAAAATTTCGTCTCCCTTTTCAAACCCGTCTATTTCAGAACTTACACTTTCTATCACCGGAAGCTCTGAAGAAGAAACACCCGGAATCCCGGATTCTGAATACTTTATTTTAAACACTCTTTTTTTACCGCCATCCGTTACTTTCAAAACATTATTCTTTTCATTATCAAATTTCTTAACAAAGTCTGACCAGCTTTTAACCTCTTTCCCGTTTACCGAAAGGATCTCGTCTTTATACTTAAGCCCCGCTTTTTCAGCGATAGAATTTTTTTCTACGCCTCCGATTCTGGTCGTATAGTCAGGAACCTTTATTGCGAAAGACATAAGAAGAACAAAAACGACGTAAGCAAAAACAAAGTTCATAAACGGGCCCGCAAATACAATGAGCGCTCTAGACCACCAGGGCTGTCCAAAATACTCCCATTTTTCAAATTTTTGACGATTCTCAGGATCTTCGCCTGCCATCTTTACATAGCCGCCGAAAAAAAAGAAAAGACAGACCATATAATCAGTATCTCCTCTTTTAAAGCCAAATAAACGGGGACCAAATCCCAGAGAAAACTTATCCACCCTTACGCCCATATACCTTGCCATAAGAAAGTGCCCCAATTCATGCACAAGTATTACAACTCCTACAGCTATAAATATCTGCAATGCCAGCAATATCTTATCAATATATTCCATTATTTTCAGTCTCCTTTTCTACAAATTCTCGACCCCATTTTTCTGCTGCAATTACATCCTTTAACAATGCTTTTTTAATAATTGTTCTGTTTTTAAGAGCTTTTTTTATCAGTTTTGACATTCCCGTAAAACTTATCTTTTTATTAAGAAAGGCGTTAACTGCAGCTTCTCCGGATCCTGAAAGCACTGCAGGAGCCGTCCCTCCTGCCTTACAGGCTTCTACGGCATAAGCAAGCGCAGGAAATTTAACAATATCCGGCTTATAAAATTCCAGAGTTTTTAATTTTGCAAAATTCAATCTCCCGATATTATTATTCATTCTTTCCGGATAAAATAACGCATATTGTATCGGAAGACGCATATCGGTAACTCCAAGCTGGGCAATAACGGAATTATCCACAAACTCCACCATGGAATGCACAACACATTCAGGATGAATTACAACTTCGATGTCCTCTACAGATATACCGAAAAGATGGTGCGCTTCTATTATTTCAAAACCTTTATTCATAAGGGTTGAAGAGTCAATAGTGACTTTCTTTCCCATCTCCCACTTCGGATGATTAAGAGCCGCTTCAGGAGTTATAGTTTCAAGTTCGCTTTTTCCGTGACTAAAAAAAGGCCCTCCGGAAGCGGTAAGTATCAGTTTTTTAACTTTCTTAGGGTCTTCCCCGTTAAGGCATTGAAAAATAGCAGAATGCTCGCTGTCCACCGGAAAGATTTTAACCCCTTTCTTTTTTGCTTCGTTCATAACAATATCCCCGGCTACGACCAGGGTTTCTTTATTCGCAAGAGCAATATTTTTCCCTCTTTTAATAGCTTCTAAAGCGGGAATAAGCCCCGCCCCGCCTACCAGGGCAATTACCATAATATCCGACTCACATTCGCGGATAAGCTTTAGCTGTCCCTCAAATCCTTCATATATCTCTGTACCCTTAAAACTTCCTGAGGACTTAAGCCGGATAAACGCATCCTTATCATGAATAGAAACAAATTTCGGTTTAAATCTTCCTATTTGCTCCGCGAGAAGTTTAACATTACTTCCTTTCGCGCTCAAAGCAGTGACTTCAAAGAGAGCAGGAAAAGCGGAGATGACTTTAAGCGTGCTTACGCCTATAGAACCGGTTGAACCAAGAATTGCTATCTTTTTTCTCTTCACATTACCGCCAGTAAAAGATAGATAGGAGTAGCTATAAGGAAAGAGTCCAGTTTATCCAGAACTCCGCCATGCCCGAGCAACAGATTAGATGAATCTTTCACTCCGCAGTATCTTTTCAACATGGATTCAAGCAAATCTCCTGCTTGCGCGGCAAAACAGAGTATTATGACTATAAGGTAAGCATATCCCATATTGTTATACGGGACTAAAACAGAGGTAAATTTAATACTTTTAAATATTGTTATCATAAGAAGCGAAACAACAATACCTCCGGCCATTCCTTCCAAAGATTTTTTCGGAGAAATAAGAGGGGATAACTTTGTCTTTCCAAATCTTGAACCTATAAAATACGCTCCGCTGTCATAGAACCAGACCACGGCAAATAAAAACAAGGTATGATAAGCACCTATATTTCTGACCAAAAACAGGCTGCTTCCAAGCATTACGATGTAAAACACTCCGAAGAAGGAAAAAACAACCCTGTCAACGCTTTCTTTTATATCCTTTGCAAAAAGAGAATATCCCGTCACCAAAACCGCATAAACAATTATCAATGTAAAAGCCCTGTATAAAATCTCTGCGCTAAATACCGGCACGCGGAATTGAGCCATCCCGAGCATTGCCGCAACTAAAAAAAGCATATTCAACAAAGTATATATTTTGACATTTACTTTTTTCATCATTAAAGAATACTCAAGTAAACCCATAAAAAGACCGAAGGCTATGACAATATTATAATAGACAGAATTATCCAGAGTAATAAACCAGGCAAACATCGGTATAAATAATACTGCAACAACTAATCTTCCTATCATACGCTTTTCACCCCTCCAAAACGCCTTTCCCTATGTTGATAATTCAGTACGGACATATAGAGATCTTCTTCTTTAAAATCCGGCCAAAGAATGTCCGTAACATATATTTCACTGTAAGCTATCTGCCATAAAAGAAAGTTTGAAATCCGCATTTCCCCGCTGGTTCTAATCAGCAGATCAGGATCAGGAAGTCCCGCAGTATAGAGATAATTCGAAAAAGTATCTTCATCAATTGAATTAATTGCTGTTTCCGGGTTAAGCTCACCCTTCGCGGCAATAACATCTTTTAATATTTTTCTCACAGCGTCAATTATTTCTACCCTTCCCCCGTAATTTAACGCCAGGTTAAGAGTCATAGCCGTATTATTTTTTGTAACCTTTAAGGTCTTTGCAAGTTCTTTCTGAACAAACCCGGGAAGTTCGTTTAACCTGCCTATAACATTCAAACGGATCTTATTTTTCATTAATTTTGCGCGCTGGAGGATAAGATAAGTTTTCAAAAGCCGCATAAGGAAAGAAACTTCTTTTTCCGGCCGGCGCCAGTTCTCCGTGGAAAAAGCATAAAGCGTGAGCACTTTTATCCCAAGATTTGTACAGGTCGTAACTATAGTATCAACGGTGTCCATCCCCTTTTTATGTCCCGCCGTTCTGGGAAGCCCCTTCTTTGCCGCCCACCTGCCGTTACCATCCATTATAATAGCTATATGCCTCGGCAGCTTATCTTTATTGATGCTTTTTAAAACATCCCGGGTGATCGAAGAGCTTTTCATTGTATTTGACATTTTTAAAGCCGTCGAATAGTCCGGCTCTCCTTAGAAAAATACTTTTGTTTTCGCAGTTGCATCTACTTTACAAACCTTAAGAACCTTACAAACTGTAGGAACTTCGTTCCTACACTTCCATCATTTCTTTTTCTTTATCAGCAAGAATTTTATCGATCTGAGCAATATAACTATCCAGAGTTTTCTGTATCTTTTCTTTATCTTTTTTCTGCTGGTCTTCAGAAATCTCGCCTTTTGTTTTATTTGTATCCACTTCTTCATTCGCGGTGCGCCTGTTATTCCTCAGGGCGACCTTTTCTTCTTCACTGACTTTTTTCGCGTACTTTACCAGCTCTTTTCTGCGTTCTTCCGTAAGCGCCGGAATATTTATGCGGATAAGTTTCCCGTCATTAACCGGATTTAAACCCAGGTCGGATTTCTGGATTGCTTTTTCAATCGCCGGAAGCGCCGAAGAATCCCAAGCCTTGATCTCAATGGTCTTAGCCTGGGGAACATTTACCGCAGCCACCTGCGAGATCGGGACCATACTCCCGTAGTATTCCACCTTAACATTATCAAGTATTGAAGCATTCGCCCTGCCGGTCCTGATGGTAGAAAGCTCTTTCCTTAAATGATCCACACCCTTTTTCAACTTATCTTCGTAGAGCGCAAAATTAAAAGCCATGGTAACCTCCTGAAAAATCGTCCATAAAGTCTATAACGTCCGTAAGCAAAGCTTTTCTCGATATGAGTGATATATATACTTGTCAACATCCGTTGACAAACCGAGATAAGGTCTATAAAGTCTTACACTATTGTGGTATTAATTAACCAAAAACTCCTAAATGTAAACCTTTTTCCACTTTACTCACTTTGCTCACGTTCCATGTAAATGCGACATTTGTTTTATTTGGCGGATTCTTTTCCCCGCCTACCTTAAATTGTCATTAGTCATTAGTAATTCGTACTTTTTAGTTAACAATCGTTCCAATCTTTTGTCCGGATATTGCTTTGATGATGGAGCCTTTTTGCTTAAGATCAAAAACGATTATCGGGATGTTGTTTTCCATGCACAATGAAACAGCGGTCGTATCCATTACCTTAAGCCGTTTATTGATAAACTCCATATACTCTATACGCTCATATTTTTTAGCAGATTTATCTTTTTTAGGATCAGCAGAGAATATGCCGTCCACTTTGGTCCCTTTCATTACAACTTCAGCGCCGACTTCAATAGCCCTGAGCGCGGCTGCAGTATCCGTTGTAAAGTAAGGATTACCCGTGCCGGCCGCAAATATTACCACGCGGCCTTTCTCCAGATGTCTTATTGCCCTGCGCCTTATGTACGGCTCCGCCAGTTTTTCCATCTCAATAGCGGTCACCACCCTTGTAAAAACACCCACTTTTTCGAGCGCATCCTGAAGCGCCAGACCGTTTATCACGGTGGCAAGCATTCCCATATAATCCGCGTTCACCCTGTCCATATCACGGGCAAAACTACCGCGAAAAATATTACCGCCGCCCAGAACAATAGCTATCTCTGCATTTAAAGTCTCTTTGGCTTTTTTTATTTCCAGCGCCAGGTTCTTCAGGGAAGTCGGATTGATCCCGAATTCATTTTCATCCGACAGCGCTTCACCGCCAAGTTTCAACATTACTCTTTTGTATTTCGGACGCGCCTTGTCCATTTTTTTATTCTCCAATTTTAAATCTTGCAAATCTTTTAATTGAAATATTCTCGCCGATCTTACTGATCTTCTGAGCTACGAGATCCTTCACCTGCATTTTATCATCCTTAATAAAAGTCTGGTCTACCAGGCAAAAATCCTTATAGAATTTTTCAAGCTTACCTTCAACAATCTTTTCAATTATATTTGCCGGTTTACCCGCTTTCGCGACTTCTTCCCTGTAAATGGCTCTCTCTTTTTCAAGAAGTTCAGCCGGGACATCCTCCCGTTTCACATAAATAGGATTCATCGCAGCCACCTGCATGGCAACATCTTTTGCAAGTTCTTTAAAATCATCAGTTTTAGCGACAAAATCCGTTTCACAATTAACTTCAACCATCGCGCCTACTGTACCTTCCATGTGCAGATAAGCATATACCACACCTGCTTTCACGGACTTTGCGGCTCTTTTCTGCGCGGAAGCCATACCTTTTTTTCTTAAATACTCGACAGCCTTTTCCATGTCACCATTAGCCGATTCAAGGGCTTCTTTGCAGGACATCATCCCTGCTCCCGTTTTTTCTCTTAACTCCGCAACTACCTTTGCACTAATCATTATTTAGGACCCCCCTCTTTTAAAGGCTTCTTCTTCATCAACGGCTTTTTCTCTTCATCAACTTCCTCAAGCTTGCTTATAACTTTTTCCAGCTCTTCGTCTATTTCGGCCGTTAATTCTTCTACTTCAACATCAACCGTTTCGGGTATCGTTATCGCTTCCGACTCTACTATCTTTATCTGTTCCAGACCTGCATCTATTGCCGCAGGCATCTCTTCTGCCGAAGGAACCTCTTCAATTGTTTCTACCGTTTCAACAACTGTATCTTTCTTTTCGTCGATCATAGCGGACTCTGTCTTTCCTTTTTTGCCTTCAAGCACCGATTCCGCGATAAGATTGGTAATTAGTTTTATCGATCTGATGGCATCGTCGTTTCCGGGTATTACATATTCCACTTCATCCGGATCCGCATTTGTATCCGCAACACCGACAACAGGAATTTCAAGTTTTGTCGCTTCGAGTATCGCCGTATGTTCTTTCTTGGTGTCAATCACAAACAAGGCCGCAGGAAGCTTATCCATATGCCGAATACCGCCCAGGACTTTATTAAGTTTACCCATTTCTTTTTCCAACTGCATTACTTCGTGACGGGGAAGTTTGTCAAATACTTCTGCTTTCATCTTCTCAATATCTTCCAGCCGCTTAATTGATTTCTTAATGGTTTTAAAATTGGTAAGCATTCCTCCAAGCCATCTGAAAGAGACATAATGCATCCCTGCTCTTTTGGCTTCTTCAGTTACTATTTCCTGAGCCTGACTCTTGGTCCCGACAAAAAGAACCGCCCCTCCCGCTTCAGAAACACTGCGAATAAAATCACAGGCTTCCTTTAATTTTTTAACGGTTTTTTGAAGGTCAATGATGTAGATCCCGTTCCTTTTCCCGTAAATGAATTTCTCCATTTTGGGATTCCATCTTTTGGTCTGATGGCCGAAGTGAACTCCTGATTCCAAGAGCTGCTTGATAGAAATGACCGGCATAATGCGTATTCCTCCTTTGGTTTTACATTCGCTTCCGTCTTCCTTCGGCGGGCCCGCGTACACGGGACCCCCGCTTCCGTCAGAAAGCGTGTAAGATTTTTAGCTATTATACCTCTTTTAACAAGTATTTTTCAAGAAAATACAACAGAAAATACAATGAAAGATATTATCTATTATGCTTTTTTACCCCAGATATGATTAGAAACCACCTAAATCTCTTGGAAATTTCACGCCATTAAAACCTCATCGCAAGTATACTTAAAGACCGATTTTTTCAGCATTACATGCTGAAAAATCAGTACGCTCTTACTTTATCAAACCCACCTTGCCTATTTTCTTATTAAAAAGATTCCACTTCCGCCAGTTATATTAGGCGGATCTCTCGATGAGATTACAAAACTACAGGATTCCGCTGATTAAGTAATAATTACACTTAGAAATACAGTTTAAACAGTTTATTTCAATAAACCGATCTTGCCAATCTTCTTGCTCCCATCCGGAGCTATTACCACGTACAGATAAACACCTCTGGCTACAAGCTCACTGCTCTCATTCTTCCCGTCCCATTCTATCCATCCAAGGTTACCTAAATCTGCTTCTTTTATTTCCCTTATCTTTTCTCCTGCTATATTATATATCGTCACGGTGCAGTCAACAGGCAGGTTGATTATTTTTAATTTACCGTCCACTGCGGTGCTTGGTTTATATGGATTCGGATAGGCTATCACATTGTTTAAATTACTGCTCACATACGTTCCGAGTATCCTGTACGTGCTGAAATGATTTACTTGCGCTGTTATTCTTCCGCCGCTTACTGTTTGTTTTCCGGGGACTATTATGTATTTGCCTGCTGACTCATCATAGTAGAACAGCCTGAGGCTGTTTTCGTCTACATCTCCTACCTCTTCCGGTTTGTACGGCACTGATATCTTAACCGGAATACTAAATGTCATTCCGGCTAACTGCCATGGGGTTGTTGTTCTATTTAACTCTCCGAAGTCACGGCTTACAGGTTTTACTGTCTCTTTGTATCTGTAACCCGTCCCGGCTGATGTTGGGTTATTTGTTACTCTAAATCCAATCTGTTTACTGCCGCTAAATGCTTTTGCAGGAATCTCCACGCTGGTTCCGTCTGCGTTTGTTATTATTGCCCCGTTCGTTCCGTCTGCTGTCACAGCTCCGTATACTTTTATCTTTACTTTTCCCGTTATTCCTTCGATGTCTTTATCAGTCACCTCTATCTCCTGCTCAGATAATGTCTTTAAACTTATTATTACCTGCTTTACTCCCGAATCTCCTGCTGCAAATGTATAATCAGGCAATGATGCTGCATTAGCATCTTTTATATTAAACCCAATCTTATTCAAATATCCCGTTACCAATGTGCTGTTTACTCCTTCTTCCCTTACCGCCCTTATAGTCACGGCAATGCTTTCTCCTGCTACTGCTTCCATTTGTGATAATACTTCTAGTTTTGTCACTGTACAAAGTTTAATATTTTTACTGTAAGTACTGTTATTCCCGGCATTGTCCGTGTAATTTACCGATATCGTCTTTAACCCGTCTGCGTTTGATACTGTGAATACCTTTGTTCCTAACGCATAACTTTCAAATGCGCTCCAACTGCCTGTTCCTTCCCTGAACTGCATCTGATTTACTCCGCTTAAATTATCATCTGCTGACACACTTAATGTTATCGCTGTGCTTCTCGAATACGCAGCTCCTCCGTTTATATCTATGCTCCCGGTCGGTACTGTTGTATCCAATGTTATTGTTCCTTCTATACTCCCGCTCCAGTTTCCTGCATTATCTTTATACCTTACACTTACCGTCTTTAAGCCGTCTCCGAAAGGCAGCGTATAACTATTTGATGTATTGTATGTTACCGCTGTTGACCAGGTGGTTCCTCCATTATTACTAAACTGCATCTCGCTTACACCGCTGTCGGTATCTGCCGCTGAGAGTGTCAAAAGAACACTCGTATTACTCGTATACACATCCTCATTGTTTATTACGATACTGCAGTTAGTCGGCCCGGTTGTATCCAACGTTATCGTATCTGTCGCTGCATTTGACCAGTATCCGGACACGTCTTTAAATTTCGCATACACTGTATTAACTCCGTTCCCGCTTGTTAATGTCCATACTTTTGTAGCCGCATAGTTTTCCGCTGAGGACCATGTTGAATTATCATTACTAAACTGCATCTGGGCTCCTGCTCCCATTCCGCTTCCGGCATCTACCGCATTTAATGTCAAAGTTACCGTCGAACTGTTTGCATATTGAGCCCCAAAATTAATACTTACCGTCCCTGTCGGGGCATTCCCGTCTAATATTATCGTATCTGTTATATTTCCGCTCCAGTTTCCTATCGCATCTTTGTATTTCACATACACTGTCTTTACTCCATCTCCTCCTGATACAGTCAATACTTTCGTCCCCGTGTAGTTTTCTGCCGTTGACCAGTTACTATTATCATTACTGAACTGCATCTGGGCTCCCGCTCCCATTCCGCTTCCGGCACCATCTGCTGCTGTTAATGTTACCGTAACTATTGTACCGTTTGTGTACGCCGCTCCGCTATTTATGCTTACACTTCCTGCCGGCGCTGTTGTATCCAGCGTTATCGTATCTGTCACCGCGCTTGACCAGTTCCCTGCGTTATCACTAAACTTTGCAGATACAGTCTTTGCTCCGTCTCCGTTTGAAAGTGCCCATACTGTGGTTGTCGCATATGCCACAGGCGTTAAATACGCGCCTCCATTGCTAAACTGCATCTGCCCCATGCCGGACTCGCTGTCTGTTGCAGATAAAGATAATGTCACCGTTGTGCTTTTTGTATAATTTACGCCGCTATTTATTGTCACCGTGCAGCTTGACGGCGCTGTGCTGTCCGTACCGGTTACTGTTCCTGATACAATATTACTGCCTGCTATAGCATTTCCTGCTATATCCTGTACTCCTGTCACTGTTATCGCAAATGTATTTCCCAGCACATTTGTAATCCCGGTTATTGTCGCAACATTATTTGCATATGTCAAAGCTGCGCTTGTCAGATCTTTAGCGGCTCCGCCCGCAGGGGAGGCCACTTTGTAATTCCCTTTTATTGTCGCTGTTGATAACGATATTTCCTCGCTAAATGTTATATTCACGCTCGTTGTATCAGCTATCGTTGCGATTACAGTCGGCAGTATCGTATCCGCCAGAGCTATATACTTAACTCCGCTGGTTGTATTCGTCCCAACGCTTGTGGTTACTCTCAAATCATACGTCCCGGCGGTTATTCCGCTGTTTATTACTGCATTCTGTATTTCCGTATCATTTATCACACTGTATGTAGTTGCCAGTGTTACCGTTGACGCTCCCGTCATCTGTATCATTGTTACCTTGTTTGACCCGACTCCTCCGAAGAATCCGCTTCCATATATGTCTATTGTGTTTGCCAGATGTCTGTACCCGCTATTTGGAAGTACATTTGAAACCACGGGCACAGCAGAATTTACTACAAAATTGACGCCGTTTCCTTCTCCCAGACTACTTGTTACTTTCATCTGATATGTTCCGGCATTTATTGTATTTGGAATTACAACACTGCTTATCGTTGTATCGCTTAACACACTATACCCTGCTATTGTTGTAGTTGTCGGACTGGTATATATTTTCACTGCTGTTACATCCGACGATGATTTCCCGCCGTAGAAACTATTTCCCGTGATTGTTATTGTAGCACTCTGTCCGTAATAGCAGTTATTCGGGTTTAAGCTACTTATCACAGGTGTTGTTATTCCAACTAACGTATATTTGCTGTTTGCGCTTGTTACGCTTACTCCCGCTCCTGTTGTTACTTTCACATCATAAGTTCCGCCTGCGAAACCTGACGGGATAATAGAGTTTTGTATCTCCGTGTCACTTATTACACTGTAAGCGTTCGTTATTGTTAACGTTGAAGTCCCGGTTAACTGAATCATGGTTACACGATTACTTCCCACCCCGCCAAAGAATCCGTTTCCTACTATCTTTATTGTATTATTTGCATTGTTATTTCCGTTGTTTGGAGTAACAGCTGAAACTACAGGTAAAGGAGCAGTAACTATATATGGTACACCTGCGCTGTCTCCTCCGCCGGTTGTTGCGACAACATTATATGTCCCGGAAGTTAATGTGTTTGGAATGATTACTCCCGTAATACTTGTGTCTGAGGCTACGTTGTATGCCGTTGTTATCGCTGTGGAGCCAACTTTCAGCCCTCTAACATCACTACTGTTTGTCCCGGCGTAAAATCCTGAACCGGTTATTGTCATTGTTACACTTTGATTATATACCGCGGTGTTTGGGGTGATCGTTGTTATCACAGGCGCTGTTGTTGTTAACGTTAATTTCCCTGTAGAAGTTGAATTACTTCCTTGAGGTGTATAAACTATTACATCATACGTTCCGGCTTTGGTTTTTAACGGAACTACAGCGCTGTTTATTACACTATCAGATATACAGTTCCACCCTGATAAATTGGTCGCTGTCCCTAATTTAATTGCGGTGACGGAGGAGCTGGAAGTGCCGGCGTAGAAGTTAAGGCCGGTTATTGTTATTGTGTTTGCTTGAAGATTTGAGGCAGAGGATGGAGCTACAGTTAATACTATCGGCATGCTGTTTGCCATTGTTATATTTCCTGTGACACCTGACTTACTGTTCCCGTCTTTGGCTGTTATTTTTACCGGGCCTTCTACTTTGCTGTACGTTTCACTGAATACAAGTACTCCGTCGGTTAATCTTACTGAGGTTATTCCCAGAGTTCCTGTACCGTTTGTTGTTAAGGCCACTACCGGAGAACTTCTCACAATACTGTTTCCGGAGTCTTTGGCTGTTATCGTTATTGTAAATCCGTTTATATCTGCCACTGCCGGAGCGGTCACCGTATACGATGCTATTACTGATGTTGTTGTAATAGCTGTTGCCCCAACAATACTGCCTGATACCGCCGTTATTGTTGTTGAACCTGCAGAACTTGGTGTTACCAGTAATGCCGAGAATTTACCGTCAACATCGCTTATGCAGGATGTCTTATCCAAGGTCCCGCCGCTTGATGCTATTGTTATTGTCTGCCCGCTCACTCCTTTTGCGTCTATATCCTTTATCGTTCCATCAATCATTACCGCCTGTCCGGCAACGCAGGTTGCAGGGGATAATATCATGCTTATATTATTAGCAGGTTTTGTAAAGAGTATCGCATCGCTATAACTAGTTTTCCCTCCGCCCGTTATTTTTATCTTTATATTTTCCGCAGCATTATAGATGACTCCTAACAAGGTAATTGAGCTGTCTATATTATTTGATATTATTGTTGTAGATATATTCAAACTCCCCGTCCCCGATATTGTCACATTTGAAGCTGAGACCGCGCTTATTGTCAGATTTATAGGACTTGTCGAATTAACAGGCCCTCCGTTTATATCACACGCCTTTATCTTCATGCTGAACGGCTGATTGATAAGTAAATTTGAAGAGGCCTCAATATTAAAACTATCAAGTACAGATTTTGCAGTCGGTACGGTTATAGTATCTGTTATACCGTAACTTGTCACCTTAACAACATAATCATAATCCATAATGTCCGCAGATTTCAATATACAGTTTGCTTCTCCGGTTGCATCCGTAATAACAGAAGTCAAACCATACAATGTTCCAAGCGAACTCATCATCGAAAAAGCAACACCTGTAGATGAAAGAGGCATACCGGTAATCGCATTGACTTTTGCAATTATCGTACAATTCGACAAGGACTTAACGACAGAGGGTTCTGCAGTTATTTTTAACATTACAGCACTATTATTATTAAACCCTGAATCAACTCCTATTATTTGTTTTGTGTCGGAAGTTAAATTATCCGAAGATGTTGCAGTTATCGTATTTACTCCTGCAACAGGATAAAACCCTAAATTATATACACCATATGAAGTTGATATATTTTGATTTGATGAATCAACTAATTCTTTTGTTCTTCCTGTATTAAGTGTATTCTTAAAATATAATTGTGAAGCTGTTCTCCAATATATCACCCCGGTATTTGACGTAGCATACTTAAAAACCCCTCCTGTAGACGTAAGAATGATATATTTTGTTTCATCAGTAGACGCGTCACGACTAACTCCGACGTCATCTCCAACATCGTCTAAAACCTGAACATAAATACCGAGATTTGTAGCAGGATACAAAGGTAAAGTAGCAGGAGCAACTAATCTTAATTTTGAAACAGCACTCACGATTGTAACGGTTACAGTTTTTGTCACTACGCCGCTGTTAATATTTATTGTACTGTTTCCGGCTACGGCAGTATTTGCAAAGGTAGACAACGAAGTCCCTGTTGAATCTGATTTTACGGTTATCGAAGTCAAGGGCGCTCCGGCTGTAAGGAAACTGCCGGAACCTGTGACACTGAACGATATATTAGCTCCGCTTAACGGCGCGTTATTTATATCTTTAGCTATTGCTTTTATTACGGAAGCTCCGGAAGAGATCAATACTTTCCCGGGAGCCGAGGTAACCTGCAAGTCAGAAAGATTAATAATATTTATCGTTACCGCTTTTGTCACCCCGCCTGCGGCTGCCTGCACGGAAACATTTCCAGCAATACTTCCTGCAGAGTATACTACAACAGCTTTTCCCTGACTATCCGCAGCTGAAGTCAAAGTACTTAAACTCCCGCTCCCTCCGCCCTGTATGCTGAAGCTTACAGGAAAACCGATTATCCCATCCCCTTTTACATTGTATACTGTCGCATAAATGTTTGTGCTTCCGTTTACAGCTATAGTATTATTTTCCGCTAACATGATAATACTGCCGGGGACAACTCCTTTTATTGTCACTGTTTTCTTTATCCCCAAGTATTCCGCTTGAACTATATTACCACCTTCACTTGGACCTAAGGTTAATGTCGTATACGCATATCCGGATGCGTCTGTAGTTGCTGTAGTAACCGACAAGGTTCCCGTAGTCAACATTTTAAAAGTAACTACAGCTCCTGAAACATTGGCCCCTGAAGAGTTTAAAACCTGCGCTTTTAGAATTACATTTGCATTCACCGCTCCGCTTGCATAATCACAACTAAAATTCAAGCTGTCTCCGACTTTACTGACCGTTAAATCATAATAGGGAAGACCGCTGCATGTTATTCTGACCGTATTAGTACCTGCTCCTGAAAAATCACATCTTAACATTACTTTTCCGTCATTATCAACATTCAACGGAGAGGCAGGACTTATTAATGTTACAGTGCTTCCGTTTATCTGACTATAACTTACCGGCGCATAGGGCACACCGCTGCCAATATTATCTTTAATAATAATATTAGCTTCACAATATGTACTATTCTTGTCAATAGATATGCTGTTTCCCTCTGCTATATATATTGAAGCCGGCACGACACCTTCTATCGTGGACTGACAGCTAATACCGGCTGATCTCAATGTTACCGTACAGGTTCCGCTCGCTGCCGTAAATGTATTTGTTATTCTTCCGGTTGCATCACTTGTAACAGCTGAATTACCGAATGCTCCTTTATCAGCCGAACAAGTTATTACTGCGCCGCTAACGGGATTACCTAAACTGTCTTTTACTGATGCAGCTACTATAACCTGATTCCCTGTACATATTTTCGCTGCACTTGTCCCCATAAATCTTATAGATATATCTCCTATCGTCGCTACGCTGCTGCTTGTTACAGATATTGCTCCGCTAAATCCATATTTATTGCCGCTATCCGATGCTTTTATCTTAATTGATTCTGTTTTACTATACCTTTGATTTGTTATTGTTTTTGTCCCGCCGGTTAAACTTACGGAGGTCACAGATAATGTCCCTAATGCAACACTTTGTTCATAGCCTGCCAGAGTCGGTATCAAATCAGCAGCATTACTTGCATTGGCAACAAGGTTTTCATATCTATCCATCGCGCTTACTGTAAGCATGAAATCCGTGTTTACTAATGATGTTGTTACCGAACTTTCTACCTTATAATGATCAATATCCCCATAAACCGTATTTATGTTCGCAGTATTACTAATCCCGCCTGTCTCTGCTTTTATTGTACAACCGGTCCCTGCTGTCGTAGATGCTGAATATGACACTCTTGCTATTCCGGTTATATCCGTAACCGCTTTATTCGCACTTAAACTCCCTGTCCCGGATAATATACTTACAGTAACGGTAGTACCCGCAACTGCAACATCACTTCCGTCTTTTACCAATACATCTACTTCTGTCCCTCCCCCTGTTTTCACTGATGTTATTAAAGGAGTTACTGTTACTGAACTCACAGCATTTATCCTTACATAAATAGTCCCTTTTTGTAAACTACCGCTTGTAAGTTCTACAACATTTGGACTATTATCATTCAATGTAAGATTTACTTTTGCTTCTCCGTTGGCATCCGTTGTTACTGCAGTTCCGCTTAGCGTTCCCGTTCCCTGTGTCTTTGCAAATGTTATTGCCGTTCCACTTGTTGTTATCTGATTCCCGTATATATCCAGTATTTTCCCCGTTATTGTTACAGTTTCTCCTGATGTTGCCTGTTCTTTGCTTAAACTTCCCGCTACTTTTAGAGGTTTACTGCTGTCTGCTATCACTGTTATTATATCACTTAACCCCGTCGTTCCTTTTACATCCTCCACCTTTATTCTTATCCCGGTTGCTTCAACTATCGCATACGATGTTATTACTGCGCCTATTCCTGCATTTAAATTCCCTATAGGATTTGACAAAACACCGGTTGCATCTCCCGAATTATTCCCCATTACAGGTGTCAAGCTCAGCTTTAGATTTGTTGTTGTTATCGGAAGGATTACTGTCTCGGCAGCATTGCTATATGCTGTTATTGTCAGATTAAATAGTTCACCTGCTTTTACAGTTAATGAAGTTGTTGAAATATTATAATGATCCGGAACTGCGCCCCAAACATTTGCCGTGCATGTAAGAGGCGTCCCTGTTGTTTTAATTGCTCTTACTGTATTAATCCCGGCAACTGTCCCTGTTGTTAAAACCGTTGAATATGCATTTACCGTTGCTGCAGGATCTACGCTCCCTCCGCCTGACACAACTGCATAATTCAGCGTTGTTCCAAAAGAAAATGCTGTTGACCTTATTCCTACCCCGTCTATTCCATATATATTAATAGCAGTAACATCTCCCGGAAGCACTTTTGGATAATTTGACACTCCCTGCAAGGAAATTATTGGGGCGCTGTTTGCTGCCGTCGTAAATGATTTAGTCGGGTACTTTATTCCGCCGGATGTATTTACTCCGCCTCCTGCTGTTTTTGATATTACCCTATAACCATACACCGTTGACGGATTTAGTCCTGTCAAAATCATACTATGGATTGTTACCAAACTGCTGTTTTCAGCTGTCATGTTAACATTCGACCACCTTGAAACATCAGTGTAAGTAAAATTAGTATAACCGCCGCCGGCATATACGGCGTACTCTACCTGTGATGTAGTCGGCACATCAGTTGTCCACATTATAACAGCACTTGTATTTGTAATATTAGTAGCTCCTAAGGAAATACCAGCACTTCCGGCAGTTACTTCATACTCATCCGTATAGGGACCGTATCCTCCCAATGCATCTTTTTGATTTAATCTATACCTGTAGGTTGTACCGCTTACTACTGTTGTATCCTTCCATCCAAAATAATTAACCGTTCCCTGATGTGTATATTTCAACTGCCAGTCTCCGTAGGGAAGCTCTTTACGATATACCTGAACACCTTTATCGTAATGCCAGTCATAATCTATAGTCATAAGGTTTCTTGATTCTCCGGATAAGGACACTCCAAAAGGAGAAGGAAAGATATTCGGGTTATCCGGAGTAAATGTACAATATTTAAAATACGGCTCGGGAATAATAGTTTTTATGTAAAATATATTCCCTATTGCAGGCGCTGATATCTTCCCGCCGGAGAGAATATACATATTTGCATCCCCGTCTTTATACTCTTTGCCGTTATTCTGCTGAACATCATAATATCCTCTGTAAAATAATCCCGTAGCATCCATTTTTTCCAATACACCGGATTGTATATCCAGATCCCCCTGCTGGTCTAATTTATAACTCGGTAAATTAGCTCCGTCTGTAGTAAATATACTGAAATAGGTCCTGCCAGCTTTTGCATAAATCCTTGAAAGTAATGACCCGTCTACAACATATACAGGCAGTTCTGTTGTCATATCCTTATCGCTGTAATATATTATCGCGTTATTTGGAATGCTTGCGGCGCCTATGCTTATATTTTTCTTTATTGGATTTTTGAGAACTGTCTCTTTTGCTATTGATGATTTTACCGAACAAATATTTGTGCCGTCACCTTTATCTATTACACTTAGCAATTCTCCATTATGGACTATATATGAAGTGTCTTTCGGCATCCAAAACTTTACACAAATATTATCATAAGCGCTCCAATGCCCATTTAAAACTTGCGCTATATTTACACTCACATTGCCGTCATTAGAAGTTAATCCGTTATATTGCTGCTTATAACTGACACTTATTCTTAAACCTCCATCATACCAGTCAGACGGCTCTACTCTTGTTTCTGTGATTTTATTATTACCGACCTTTACTACTCTAAAGAATGGTAATTTCGTTGTCCCCCATGTAGTTCGCATCAATTCTTTTGTCTTTATATACTTAGTCGGGGTTATCCCGTCAGTCGTTACTGCATCAGCCGCATAACTTAGCGCTGCGTCAACTCCGTACGTATTACAGATACTCCCTATTTGAGATATATTATTGTTATAAAATATAGTCTTCATATAATAACTTCCGTTTAATTCGCCGGCTATCCATGCGTACTGTTCACTGCCTATAGTGCCGTTAACATCCGTCGTATCTAACCCGGCATACTTCTGATTACCGTACATAAAGCTGTAATATCTCGACCCAATTATCTCTTCATATTTTTTATGGGATTCGGAATCACTTTCACCAAAGCAGTCCGTGGCTCCGGGCACCACAAATACCGGAACATCACTGCCTCTCACATTGCTTAAAAACTTGTTTAAGCTATACTCCAACCCGCCGGAAACCAAGTACCCTCCCGTTACTATCACAAACTCCGGATTAATTATGTTGATTTGACCTAATGCTTGATCAAAATTACCTTCCGCTAATCCTATATGCATATAATAATAACTGTCTTTATACGCTTTTACTGCTTTTACAGAATTATATGAGACTTCCGTGGATTCATTGCAGGTTACCTGCAGGTCATACAAACATTCCTGCGTATCTGCCGGTATAACAGTTGTAAGATTCCATTTACATTTTGCCGGGTCGTAAACCGGCGTAACGTACAGATTGACTTCTGTTGCCAGTTTTTTTAATTTAGCGGTCCATCCGCTTGCGGAAGAGGTTGCGTTACATTCAATTGTCATACTGTCTCCGCTTTTTATTATATAGGGCATCGTAGTTTTGGGTCTTTGTATTAATGATACATTTCCCGCCGGTTTTTGCTCAAATGTATATATATACCCGCCGTTTGCAGTCGCTATTAATTTATTATCCGCTATTATTACAGGACCAAATCCTTTTCCCTGCGGATTTACATATTTCCAGACCAACTCTCCGTCTATGTTTGTCGTATCTGTTTTTAGCCCGTACAAAATCCCGTCTATTTTGTTATTAAATGCTGCCGGGCCGCTTAACGGTGTTCCCTGTGTTCCAAAATATATAATATTACCGGATAATGCAGGTGTCATGGTATCATTAAAATAACCCTGTGTTTTGTACTTCCATTTAAGCGCCCCATTTGGATTTGATGTATTAGCGTCCAAGGCATAAAATGTTCCATCTGTTCCTCCAAAATATACAACTCCGTTACTGACTATCGGAGAGGTCATATTGGTTACAGAATACGAATTCCTCCAATCTATTTGGGAAGGAGCACCAATTCCCCTGCTATCAGGCACTTCATCATATTGAAATTTCCACTTTTCTTCTCCGGTCTTGGCATCCAGACAATACATATATACAGTAAACGGTGTTTTTGCCCCATCTGAATATTCCCCGTAACTACTTTTACCCTGCGTCCCCCCTACAAATATCTTCCCATTCTCGTAAGCAACTGAAGTATGATATTGATAATATTTACCTTTTGCCCATTTACTCTTTCCGGTATATATGTCAATCGCATGCAAAATACCCATACAATGAATATAAAGCGTATCTTCTGCTATACAGGGCACCGCCATTACATAATTATAACTAGCTTCTTCTCCATAACGAATTAACGGATATTGTTGATTTACTTCACTCCCCCACAGAAGGCTGGGTGACCTATTGTCTCTTGCCCATATATACATATTTGCCATACCATCATTATTTACTTTTGAACAATATATCTGGAAACCTCTATCTTCATCTTGAAATCCCTCACAATCCCAATTAACATATACATATCCTTTATAATAGGCATATCCTCCTTGCTTGTTTCCCCCATATTGCGGAATGCTATACGTTAACCTTCCAGTAGCTTTTTCGTAAATTCTAAGGCCTCCTTCATGCCCGTCTGCCCCGAATATATAATTATCATATACCGCAGGATACATTTTATTATATCCGTATCCACCTTCAGCAATTAACCAACGAACACTTGATCCGCTTAAGTCATATGTAAAGAGATCTATTGTAGCTCCTGTCCATGAAACATGCAATAAACCATCACTAAATATTGACAGCCCATCGCCATTAACCCCGTTATTCGCAGAACCATTCATCCACTTTAAGGCAAGAGGAGGAACTATCACATCATTACTTCTACCGCTATGGCTTAAATCATGAAACGCCATCGGCCAATCATCCGAGAAGCAGGTCGAGGAAAGCAAGAAAAGCAAAGAAAGCAAAAACAGAAAGAGCAGTTGAGCAAAGTTTAAATATCGAACCATAATTCTTTGCGAAATCCACCTAGGTGGACGAAGCGGTGAGAGAAGTGACAAAAGTGAACGCAGTGAAAAAAGAAAAACAGATTTTATTGATCTGTCTGATCGTTTAATATTTTTAAGCATTTTTACTTCTCTCACTTTTTCCACCTTGGAACTCTTGAAGATTTTCCGCCACAAAGCGTTGGCGGACTGCCCGCCTAGGTGCTGGCGGCCAGGCTTTATTTTCTTATCTTCCGCTTCTTCTGTACTTGCTGTTTGTGCTGTTCTTGCTTCTCTTGCTTCTTTTCTCTTCGCCGAGCTTTACAGAAAGCGACACTCTGTGCGCGCTTCCTAAATCTCCGAAGAGGCTAAAGTTATAATCTAGGCCGCAGATCATTCCGTCCAAGTTTTGTTTTACTCCGGCCCCTACATTTAGATTGTTTAAGTCATAGCCTATTCCATAACTTCCGCGTACACTTACAAAATTATCATAACAATACTCTGCGCCTATGCTTTCAACTGTTTTGGAACTTGCTAATATATAGCTCCCGCCTAAGGCTAACGTAAGGTCGTCATCGCTCATTATTGAAAGTTTGGCGGATAATCCTAACCTCGCCAACATCGGAGAAACATCTGATCCTACATTTCCGCCTATATTGCTGAGTGATGCTCCGATACCTACTCCCTCTATTCTATATAATACTCCCACATCTCCCATTATTCCGCTTACACTGCTTCCGTCTATATCCTCTGACGCGTATTTCAAACCGGCTCCTACATTTAAACTTTCACCCAACTTATATCCGATCGAAAGACCACCTGCTATGTTATTCGGGTTAAAAGCCCCTGCCGTTCCGGAGTATACTCCCGACGTATCTTCTGTTGTTTTAGTTATACTTCCGTAGTTTAAATAAATCACATAAGCTCCGAGGGTCATGTTTTTTCCGGCAGGGATAACACCCGCGGCATACTCATAGCTGGTCTCACCTATGTACGCTAAATGCATGAGGGATATCTCGGGAGTTGTTAATCTTGCCAGACCTGCGGGGTTATAGAAGCTTGCATTGGAATCATCTGCTAAACCTACATACCCGTCTCCAATACTGGCGACTCTCGCGGAAGGTTTGATCTTTAGGAATTGTAAACTTTCTGTACCAGTTCCGGCAATAAGTGGGATTGATAGGAATGTAATAAGAAACAAACAGAAAGATATCAATGTAGTTGCCTGATTCCCTCCAAAAACTGGCGGGCAAGACATCAGGCATTGACAGGCTCGATTCTTGTGCCCGCCAATCTTTTTGGAGGGAATCAAGCAACTACAAAATCTCGAACTATTCTTATTTAGCTTGCATTTGCAGCACCAAGCACGCATCGTTCCTCCTTGAAAATTATTTCACTGACACTCATTGCTCTTATTCTTCCCGTCCCATTCCATCCGACCTAAGCCACTCAAGTCCGATTTCTTTATCGCTCTTATCTTTTCCCCTACCATGTTATATATCGTCGATGTGCAGCCTACTTTGCTGTCAACCGCAGTATACGGCTTATATGGACCTGTATATGATATCACTTTGAATATATTCATTTTTCTCCTTATTTTCAGTAGTCTCAGATTTGCAGTTTTCTAATATATCAGCGGCTTTTTCTGCCGGAGTGTAGGTTTTTATGATCTTTTGCATAATGGCTGAATTCTCTTGGAAAGATTTCTCTCCAAGAATCTCCCTTGACATCTTAAGCAATAATTGAGGATCCTTCAAAAGTTGCTGCCAGGTCAGTGTTTTCCCGACTCCCAGCTCCTCTACTCTTCTCATATTAAAAGCTTGATCCGGAATAGAAGGTATACCTATCACCGGTTTGTCATGGGACAAAGCCTGATATATTGTCCCGTTCCCTCCATGACAGATAACAAGGTCTGCTTCCTCTATCGCCGAATCACCGTCTATGTACTCTTCAACGTATACTTGTCCGTCTATAGTTCGCAGCCCCTTTGCTTGTCCTCCGGTTGTTATGATAGCTGAAAAATCTGAGTCTTTGAAAAGGTCATAAACTAACGGAAATATATTACTTATGCCTGTTGTTCCCATGCTGATATAAACAAGCGGTTTACTATTGTTCCTAGGCGGCCACCAGTCAGGATTCGAAATATTATCAGGTTTCCAGGTCAACGGCCCTATATAATGATAATCTTCCGGCAGAT
>MFGV01000065.1 GCA_001778375.1 Candidatus Firestonebacteria bacterium RIFOXYD2_FULL_39_29 | reverse complement strand
TTTGCTTAAACAGGTAATAATCGTTTTTCTCAGGGTATATACAGGTTTTTATAGGGCTATTTATTATAGTTGCGGAATCGCTGAATGGCAATGATGGTAATGATTAGATCAAAAATAAAGCTTGATTCCTCTCTTTCTTTCTCTTATTTGAGAAGCTTTTTCTGACAATATCTTGATAGAATTTTTCTACAGGTTAATTCTTAAAAATACCTTTTTTGCTCTTTTTTCAGCCGGATTGTTTAAGTCTGCCGTCTTACGTCTCTTTTTCTATTTCCAACATACTCTTTATCCTTACTTTATTTAACTTTTTAGCTTCTTGATAAATCTCGATGTATAATATTGGTGTCCTAACAAAGTGCGAATTGGTTGCAATCGGGTGTTTCATAATTTCTGATAATTTTAAGATTCATATTGATGTGACCGATCCAAATCTGGCACGTATAATTTGGCGGACGAGACTGCGAACGATCCGCACCGCCCAAATAGTCAAGGTTTCCATTGTGATTCCAGCGTACGAATTTATACCATTATATGCAAAGCTCTCAAGGAAAGCAAACGAATTGCATACCTTGGGCATGGATACTACCGCTATATCAAGATCTTTAAAGGTATGTCAACGGACCGTACGCCGAGCTCTTAAATACAAAAAACAAAGCAAACATTAATCAAATATCTTAAATCCATTCTACCACCACAGCCACCAAGGGAGCATATAAATCGGTTTTTCGGCAATCTTTATGACGGCAAAATCACCTTTATAAATAAATAAGCCGTAGGGCGGTTCTTTAAACTTTTCAAAGAACGCTCTGTAGTTTTTTGTCTTTTCTTTCGGGAAACTGCTCCCAGAATATATTTCCACAGGGATTTTTACTCCTTGCTTTGTTTCAAGTACAAAATCAATCTCCCTTTCTTCGTAATCCCTCCAGAAGTATTTTTCTCCCGGGGTACTTCTGTTTTCATTCTCGGCCTCAAAGGATTTAAGGAGCAGGTTCTCAAAAAGAAACCCCGCAACGGCTCTTATATGCTCCGGCTCGCTTCTTTTTGCGAGAGAATTAGCCACTCCAATATCATAGAAATAATATTTAGTATTTTTTACGAATTTCTTCCTGTCGCTGCCCAGCAGAGGAGGCAGAGCGTTAAGCACAAATGTGTCCTTAAGAATGGAAATGTATTTTTTTACGGTGTTCAAAGCTATACCCAGATCTTTTGAAAGTGAAGTTAAGTTGAAGGTCGAACCTACTTCATAGGAGATTGTTTTTAAAAGATTTGTATAATCTTCCAGACTGCCGACTTCTCCCAGCGCGCGGATATCTTTTTCAAGGTAGGTGTTTACCAGACTACGGAGTTTTACTGCTTTTTCTTCTTTATCAGTAGAAGTATAGATCCCCGGCAATGTACCCTCGATCATAATCCTGTCAAGCAGTCCTGATAGACGTGCTTTTTCCGCATAAAGCAGAGCCTGTCTTTCCCTGAGGATACTCTCCATATTCTTTTCCGATAAAGATAGCCATAACGGCTCAGGTAGATTTTTCCCAGTTTCTTCTGCAATAAGCTCCCGCAGACTAAGAGGGAACATTTTAACAAAATTTATTCTTCCGGCAAGACTTTCCACAGAGTTCTTTTTCAACTGCAAAGATGAAGAGCCAGAGACAATTATCTTAATAGTTTTAGGATAGGAATCATAGACTATCTTGAGCCAATTAAATATTTCCGGTGACTTTTGCACTTCATCAATAACAATAAGAACTCTTCTTTTTTCATTCTTGAGTTCCCTTCCTAAAGCATTAGATATTTCCCTCTCCAAATACCTGAAATCCTTGTCAATACCCGCCCGAATAACTGCATCATCCATAGAAAAATAGAAATCGGTACCGTGTTCCGCAAGTCCAAGCTCCTCTGCTTTATCTTTGATTCTATTCAATAAAGTAGTTTTTCCCACCTGTCTGGGACCAATAAGAGCTAATATTAGGTTAGTTTTAAGCCGTAAAATGCATGTATTTTCTATCTCCCTGCCTATAAATAACATATATTCTCCTAATTACCATCAAGACCATGATAGATATTACTATACAAAGTATAATTTGTCAAGTATGTATTAAAAATAGAAAACTTCAGTCAGTAATACACATTCCCTAAAGCTACAGATTCCTGAACGACTCGAAGAAGCCTTGTTTTTTAACTTCTAATATATTAGACACTTGTCTATTATATTATATACATCGGCTTGCATTCATGGATAAGCAAAGTGCGAATTGTTCGCAGTCGGGGTGTTTCATGATTTCTGAAAACATTCCGATTCAGTTTGATGAGACCAATCCAAATACTGGTACGTCAAATTTGGCGGATCCGCCACTTTGATTCAAAGTGGCGAGATCTCGCCAAAAATTGCTTGCAATTTTTGGCGGACGAGACTGCGAACGACCCGAACCGCCTCAATAGCTAAGGTTTCTATTGTGATTCCATCGTACAAATTTACACCATTATATGCAAAGCTCTCAAGAAAAGCAAAAGAATTGCATGCCTTGGGCATGGATACTAAAGCTATTTCCGGTGCTTTAAAAATATGTCAACGAACTGTGCGCCGAGCCCTTAAATACAAAGAACAGAGTCACCATTAATCAAATATCCTAAATCCATTCTACCACCACAACCACCAGAATAAGCGGGAGTTGTCCCTACTTTGCAAAACCCTAATTCATACGGCAATACTGTTAATCTCTTTCTCTACACCCCTCAATTTTTCTATAATCCGGTCGAACGCGGGCGGTTCTTCAAAAAACATCTGCTGCATCTGACGATAATCGTTTTTAAGCGTGTTCATTTGATCTTCACGCGGTAATAATCGAGGAGGCCGCTTCCTCGTAATGCGCTTTATTATCTCTAAAGAATAATGTTTTATGGTCAGCAACATCTTTGAGCAATGAAATATGTTTCAGGGCTTTCTTATATATCGGAGAATCTGTCATTGCATATATATCATAATAATGACGCGACATTCGAGGAGGCACATTCTTTTCAAGCGGACGATGATAGATCATATGCAGAATTGTTGCCTTCTCCCAAAAGGTTCTCTCTGCGGCTAAAACCCGGACGGAAACCCCTTTGACCACACGTTCTCCTGGAACATTTACGATATATGGGACGACTGCTGCAGTCTCAACCGGCCAGTGATCCGCACGGGCGCCAAATTCGATCTTAACGAATGATTTCACATAGCTTTCCACCGTGCTAATCATAGCATGCGGGAAAGTAAATAGAACCGTTTGGCCATCCGGGTCTTTCTCATCCAAAACAATATTCCATTCTTTCTTATCAGGTAGTGCCGCCGCAATTGCTTGTTTTAAGCCGGGGACAATAACATCATTAATTTTCGTCCTGCATACAGCTTGCAATTCTTTAAGTCTTTTCTGATTTTCTTTATTGCTCTTATCTTTACCCGGCTCAATTGCTTTGGCACCGGATAAGAACGATCTCTCTATGGAAATATCAATGTCTTCCGAAAATCGTTTTATGACGTTGTAGCATTTTGAAAGAGATGTTCCTCCCTTAAAGGTCAAATGTGTTCCGACCTCCGGTAATGAAAAAAGAACTTTCAAAATCCAACAGACCCAAAAGTCCTTCTCAATGAATTGAGGCATTATGTTTAAATTGGCCGCGGCCACTTCGAAATAAGCACGTTTATCTTTTACGTCAAGTGAAACAAATTTATCCATGGGCAATTATCCCTGTAGTTTCTTAAATATTGATCTGACCCACTCCGGTGCATACCGAAAGTCTCGCATAAGCCGGCGTTTATCATCTGTACTTAATCGTTTTTTAAGAACGCTTACCGTTTTGTCATCCACATAATCCTTCCCCAGATATTTTAATGCCTGAATAACCAAACCGCTTATCTTTCCGGCAGTTGCCATATTTTTAGGAGTTGTTCTTTTCAAGATGATTTGCTGTTTATTTATTTGTACTGTTCTATTGTCACCATCAGTCAGAAAAATAATCTTTGCAGGCACCTGATCCGTCAAGCCAAGAAGGTTTGCGGCATAGGCTCCGGATGATTGTATTCTCAAATTATCCCGACCCGCTAATGCTTGCGCAATACGCTCATAATTCGCCGGAAGATCGCCCAAAGCGAGGTGCTTATCCGGGTAATCATATAAACCACGCACTAACCGGCGTATTTTCCCCGCATCAGCTAATCTCTCCAAATTTTTTGCCACAGTTGTACGGCTTCCAAGGTCAAGAAAATGAGATGCAGTGAATACCCATCCGCGCCTTCTGCTGTATATCCTTCTAACTATGCTGTTCTCAATAGTTTGCGTCATTTTTACTGCCTCCGTCTTGTCGTGAATATCATATGTTTTTCACGACAAATAGTCAAGCAATTATTACAGGAGTTTCCCCATTTTCATATTATATTTCCGGTCCAGTAAGACTCATTCCCCGCGACAGCCGGATTTTTGTTAAATTTTTCCAGGCTCTTATTAATTTTTGAGGTGTTTAGCGAAAACATGTCAAATTTGTCTCCGAGCCATACTGACATTTCTTCAAATTCTTCATGCTCCGGGTCGGACAAAATATCAAGCATTCTATAATAACCGTCAATACCGCCGCAATCATCCGGCGGACAAGCATATTCTCCACCGGTGCAAACTGAAGTCTTTTTCCCGGCCGGAACAATAAGCTGCTCTGAAATCAATATTTCATGCATCCAGCAGTCACCGAAATCATATTCAAATTCAATTTTCTCCTTATTGTCAACCAAATCCTTCAGAGTATATTTGCTTTCTTCAAGTGTTTCACAAACGTCTTCATTATCCATGCAATCATCTTCGCTTGTATCAAGATATTCATTTTGACCCTGTCTGAAAGAATGAAGATGCGAATTTGACCAACCCATTGCGGTCAAAATACAAACGGCAACTTTATCAAGTGTATAATCCGCAGGTACCAGCAGACTCCGCCATATTGCAGGAGTGGAGCCCTTTAAAGACACGACCATTCTATATAATATTGACGTCTTGCTGTCTTTACTTTTTATCATAAGTACTCCTATCATTTTAATGCAGTCTGGTTGATTCCTCCATTTAGAATAACTCCTTGGAAACTTTGATTCCCAAATAAAGTTCGGATTGGTAGCAGTCGGGGTGTTTCATGATTTCTAAAAATATTCCGATTCAAATCGATGGGACCAATCCAAATACTAGTACGTCAAATTTGGCGGAGGGTGCAGGACTCGAACCTGCATGTCCTTTCGGACGACGGATTTCAAGTCCGTTGCCTTACCAATTAGACTAACCCTCCTGAAAAGCATACTCTAAGCTAAATTCGAAATTCTAAACCAGAGACCAGAAACAATAACCAATTTAATAAGTTATTATAACACAATGATATTTTTAGTTGAAGCAATATTTAAATATAAAAGGTCGGAAAATAATAATCCGACCTTTTATATTTTTAACTAAAACTTGATATAAGCTTGTACATTAATGCCAAGAATAGAGTGATACCCTACCAAGACTGACAAAAATTTAGTCAGGTCTGCGCCCGCGCCAAACTGCATTGCTATATTTTTTTTAACAAACGAACCTTGATCAGTATTGTTAACAATGGTATCAATAGTTTGAAAATATAAGCCTCCGCCGCTCCTGATAAATAACGTATCCGAGTAATAAAAATCCGCAAACAAATCAAATCCAAAAGAGATTGTATCTATCTGTGTCAAATTAGCAACAGTATTCCCGTTAGATTTATTATTATAATCTGATAAATTGTTATACCAGACAAAACTACGATCTTCAACTAATGATGTGCTTATTCTCCCAAAATCAATTCCCAGCGAAATATTGTCATTAATTCTTTTTGACATACCAACAATATACCCGTAAGATCCTGAAAAATATTCAGCTCCACCCCCTATTCCGAATTCTGAAGCAGCTTCTGTATTTTCTATTTCGAGACCTGCCACAACTGCAATATTGTTAACCGAAGTAACTGCTTTACTGCCTGTTCCGACATCTAAAACAACTGTGGGACTACTTACTCCTGCATCCGCAGCAACTACTACATTGCAAAAAACAATACACAAAACGAGCAATTTTTTCATACAAAACCTCCCAAATCCTGAATTTCTCAATATAAAACTATCAACCTTTTAATTATTATACCCCAAAAGATGTTTTAGTCAAGAGAAATAAAAATAACATAAAAGCAATACAATTAAATGGAAATATTATATATTTACATACTTCGGTACAAACCTAACTTTTCAATATCAGCAATTTTTTGCATTATTTTTGTTTTATTATTTTTCAACATCTTCTTGCCTTTTGTGCAAAATTTGCAATCTTTTTTATCACACAACAATACATCTAAATTGCCTTTTTTTATTTCATTTACAGTCGTATTGACAACATCTCTGGCGCTTATAAGGATTACTTCCGCATTTCCCAGTTTACCTTTTTTGATTATTCCTTCCTTCTCAAATACTTTCTGAATCTTTGAATCCTTTTTATAGAAGTCCCTGCATCCTGAAGGACATTTTGTTATCTTAACTAATTTATCTCTTCCGTCGGCATTTTCAATGACAGCTTTTTCAGTAGTCAAATAAGGCAAATCCAACCAATCTTCAACGGCATGTAAAGTAGTATTACAGCCAATTCCTGTACCAATAAACAAAATCTTCGGATTCAAGTAAACGTACTTACCGTAAGGACTATCCACGGAAAAAGTGCTTTTATTATGTCCCTTCATTAATTCTTCCGCGCCTGCTCCAACTGCTCCCAATGAATGTGTCGGATGTTCGCTTCTGAAAGAATCATCTCTTTTCAGCAAAGCATTTGTAATCTCACCAACGCGTGACGGTGTTTTTTTAGGGTTAAAAGCATAAAGTCCTTCAAGATCTGTAGAGGTTAAGGTCGGAACAATGACCAGACCTTTCGAAGAAACACTCTCTATTAAGGCATTCATAACCGTATCAGCTCCGCCTTCAACTGTTCCGATACTTCCCAGCGAAGAGTGAACAAGAATAACATCTTCTTTGTTAATTCGCATATTTCTCAGATCTTTGACTAATTTTTCTTTTGTTATCCGGTTATTATTAATAAGTTTTATATATTTATACTTTGCTGCAATCTTATGCCATCTCAAATATTCTTCGGGTTTAAAATTATATTTAAGTTTCAACAAATTATATATTTCAAGTATCGTCTTTTTGCCGTCTATCCAATTAAATACTTCTATAGCCGGAACTTCGTGAAGAAGAGCTTCTAACCGTATAATTTTCTTTTTTTCCTGTTCTGAAATAATCCGTTTAAAAGGCAGGCCAAGGAAGTTTTTTACCGGAATATGTTTATTCATTGCAGCCAATATATGTTTATTTGCAACGGATTTTCCATTTAACGGAAGTTTTTTAATAATATTTTCATAGCTGCTATTAAAAGCATCTCTAAGATCAAAAGAATACTTCTGAATGTATTGTCTTAAGCTATGCTTATTCCAGACGTTGCCTGATGCAAAACAGATTAAATCATGAAGCCCGCGTTCCTCAATATCAATCAAATAATCAATTTTTTTAATCTCTTTTTTTAAGTCACCTGAAGTAGAACATACATTCTTTAACGCCTTTAGAATTCTTTTTTTTGCGCCTGTCACTATTATTTTATCTCCCAACCAGCAGGCCTCTTTAAAACCTGCACCGGCAAGAAAATACAGATATGTTCCGGTAATAACCCCGGTTCTTTTCAATGACACGAAGGACACTTTATCAGGAGTATCTTTATTGGAATGATAGAACCTATTTTTTTCATGCATTAAATACGGAGTAGGTATATTTATACAAGGTTCTGAAATAAAAGAATCATTATCGAAAATCTCATAAAGATCTTCCTTCCAAAAACATGGCTTCCATTTGGAGGTTTCTTTAATTAACCGAAACAAGAAGTCATTTACAAAAGACGGGTTTGAAGGCAAGGATTTTCCTACACTTATAAACGCTCCGGCTGTACCCCCATTTTCTCCCGCCATATTAATATTTAAACCTGCAATAATTTTTGAAGCTTTTCCCTTCTTTGCTTGAACAAATGACAATAATCCAAATACTTCATAAGAAAGAATGAATCTGATGCTTCTTCTTGGACGCAATAATTTCCCTTTTTCAATAAGAGTAATTAAGGTTCTGGCTGTTTCCAGAGTAACACCACACCCGAAAGCATTATCAATCGCGCCTATCTCATAAAGCCGGGATACCACCAAGACTTCCTCTTCCTTATTTCTCGTCCCCGGAATAATACCGGTAACGGTTCCGATTGTACCTTTATATAGTCTTGCTTTAACAAAGGCTCTTGTCCTAATTTTATTATTCTTCAATAATTGTCTAAGTTTATTCCCTTCCGCAGAAGAGATAACGAAAGCGAATCCTTTGTATTTATTCTGCGGAACAAAGCAGTTGTTTTCCCAATATACTGCATCTGTTTTTTTCATACTCCTGCCGGCTCCCCAGGACTCAAGACTTATGTCCAGGACAAGACCTGCTGCCTTATTTCTCATAACATAATCCGCTACTTGACCGCCTTTCTTCGAAGATAATACTATTTTCCCTCTCATATCTGACGGCCGTTTTATACTATCAAGATCTACTATTTCAGTTTCAAGTATCCCTTTTGTAGACGCACTGTACATTGCAATTGAAACCGGATTCAACTTATAATCGGCTATTACTTTTACTGCTCCATTTGGCAATATTATTTCCAATTTAGCATCATGAACATCCCAGGCTTGAGGGGGAGTTGCTATGCCCAGCTTTGAAACACCATCAGCTTTATGTTTGATAATCTCAATATCAGATAAACCAATTTCTTTCATCTTACTGCAACACCATTTGGCAGTCTCATTAAACGCCTTGTAATCAGCACGCATACCGGAATCATAAATATTTGTTAAATTTTGTTTTGCTAATTCACCTGAGAATTCACAAAATACTTTCTTGTAAATCTTTTTATACATAAGTTACCTCTATTAGTGATCTCTATCTGTTTTTATATTATAGTTTTGTCTCACTATTGCTTTTCAGTTGTTTTAAATACCCCATAAGCCTTGAGAAGATCTTCTGCTTTTCTGACAACATCATCCTGTTCAACCGCCTCTTTCTCCCCTGCTTCTTCTCCCTCGACAGCTTTTACTACTTCAATTTTTAATTGTTTTTTTATTATATCTCTATTACTGCTTACATCAGCATCAGAAAGAACAAAACCTTTTGCTCTAACTTCCCGAGCAAACTCATCAACTATTTTATCTTCTATAACGAGCTTTTTGAGGTCCAGCTTAGGAGCATCTTTTGCATATTTCTTTGCATAATTCGTAAAATGATCATAATATTTGAGTTTGTATACAAAATCCGGAGGAAAATAATCCTCTTCAATAATATCCGGTTCAATACCTTTTTCATGAATCTTAATTCCCGCCGGTGTGTAATAATAAGCTGTTGTAAGTCTTAGTCCAGATCCGTCATTTAAAGAAAATATAGATTGCACCGAACCTTTACCAAATGTTTTAGTTCCCATAATCACAGCTCTTTTATTATCTTTCATAGCCCCTGTAACAATTTCGGAAGCTGAAGCACTTCCTTTGTTTACAAGTATAATCAGAGGAACGCTTTCCGCATATTGACTTCCTGCTTTTGACACATATTTTTTGTTATTATTCTTATCACGTCCCATTGTATATACTATTAATTTATCTGCGGACAGAAACCTATCACATATACTTGCTGATATATTTAAAAGACCTCCGGGATTATTACGAAGGTCAAATATTATCCCTTTAGCCTTCTTTTTTTCCATCTCATTTATAGCTTTAGCAATATCATCTTCTGAGGTTTCAATAAACTGGCTAAGGCGAACATATCCTATATTATCATCATTTATGTAATACTTTACACTCTCAATTTTAATACTATCTCTGATTATTTCCACGTCTTCACTTTTATCCGCAGTTTCATGTAATATCGTAAGAATAACAGGGGTACCTTTCTGTCCACGTATTTTTTTTACGGCATCATTCACCGTCATATTCTTTGTAATAATACCGTCAACCTTAAGAATTCTATCCCCTGCCCTTAGACCCTTCTTCCAGGCAGGACTTTTATCAATAGGAGAAACTACTGTCAACATCTCATTTCTAACCGTAATCTCCACTCCGATGCCGCTAAAGCTTCCGGAAGTTTCTGAACGCATCTCTTTATATTCTTCCGGTTCCATGAACTGGCTATACGGATCTAAAGTAGAAAGCATGCCTTTAATAGCTCCGTAAAGCAACTTATCCCCCTTTATCTTCTCTTCATCAACATAGGTTTTATTTATGTAATCAAGAGATTCCATAACTTCAGGTAGTTTTTTATAAGAATTCTCAACAACTTCCCTGTCATTAGCCGCATATAAACTTAAGGCAAAAACCATGCATACAAATGTCTTCATTTTTACTTCCCTCATATAGCCCCCTTAGAATCAAATTCAAAATCAGAAATCAAAACTATTTTATTGTCTTCCTTCCTCAGCCCTCTTTTGTTTGCCGCACCTTCCGCCCAGGCGGATTTCGCAAAGAATTATGGACTTATATTTAAAGCTTTGCTCAACTGCCTTCCGACCTCAGACTTCCGTCTTTCGGTTACTTCTTCAGCCATTTTAACGGGTCTTCCGGTTTTCCTTCACTTCTTACTTCAAAATACAAAATAGGTTTCTCCGAAGCACCACTTTCTCCTATTTTACCTAAAACCTGTTTTGCTGAAATCTTCTGACCTATATTAACAAAAATCTCGGAAAAATGCCCGTAAACAATGATTACATTATTCCCGCAATCTATCAGTATTGTTTTCCCATAGCCTTTAAACCAATCCGCGAATAAAACGACCCCTGAAAACACAGCTTTTACTTCCTGATCAGGATTAACTTCGATTTCTATGCCATTATTATTAACATAAGCATTAAATTTCGGATGTTTATACTTTCCAAACCCGGAAATCAATTCACCTTTTACCGGATACGGCAGTTTGCCTTTATTATTTAAAATATTTCCCGTCATATCTGAAACATCAACTTTCAGCTCATACTTTGTCTTTTTTACAATTTCATTTGCCAGCTCTTCAAGCTTTGATGATTGTGTCTTCAATTCATTTACCGCTTGTTCATAGAGAACCTTTTCCGTTAAAATATCTTTTAAAAGATTTTTCTTGCGCTCCTTCTCTGCCTCTATTTCAAGTTCTTTCCCTGCAGCCTCTTTTTTGTGTTTTTCATAATTTTCATACCTTGTTTCAAGATTTCTGCGGGTAGTATTATAAGAATTCTTCTGATTCAAGTACTTATTTCTAAGATCAATATCTTTTTTTGCCAGAATAATAAGGTAATTATATTTTTTAATAAAATCCTTTAAACTTACAGCCGACATTAAAAGCTTCAGATTTTTGTATTTTCCTTCTCTGTAAACCTGAAGTACTCTGATTTTTAAACTATCTTCGAGCTTTATCATTTCAGCATTTGAATATCCGAGTTGATTTTTTAATGCATTTATATTTGTTTCAATTTCAACCAGTTTACTATTATACAATTTCAAAGACTTCTTTTTTTCATCAATTTTCTGATCAAATCTTTGAATCTGAAACAGCAAATTCTTTTCTTCTTCATAAAGCTTATACTGTCTGTTAATCTTCTCTTTAATTTCGGCATTTATCTTTTCAATTTTCTTTCTATTCTCTTCTGATTTCTTATCTTCAGCAAAACAATTACATATCAGAAAAGCAGTAATAATTAAGAGTAATTTAGACAGTGTCTTCATTTTTCTGTATAGGTTTTTATCCGGAAAAGAAGCGAGCTTATGAAACCCATTGCTATTCCGGAAAAAATAACTATTATTATAATTAAAGGATTAACTGAAAGCCATTTCCCTGACCAGAGTATATTTAGCTTCTCAAAGGCAATACGATCTGCGCTGAGGAGAAGTAAAGAGGCTAAAACACCGCCTGCGGCTCCTTCAATCATCGATTCAACCATAAATATTGATTTAATACCAAAAAGTGAAACCCCTGAAGATTTCATTTTTTTAATGTCCTCTTTTCGTGCAAATACACTTATTCTAAGAGTACTTGATACAATGAATATCGATCCAAGTACAAGGATTATAGAGAGCCAACTCACTATTTTTCTAATTATCTCTGCAAAACTATAGAATCTTTCTATTTCTTCTCTTTGATAGTATACATCTGTAACTTTTTCAATAGTTTTAAAAGAGTCTGCAAGTTCTTTGAGTTTTAACGGGTCTTTTTTAAACTCTTTTTTTATTAAAACTCTGACTGAATCAGGAAGCGGATTTATCTTAAAACTATCAAGATACGTCTTAAAATCCTCATTTTGCGCAAACTCCTTTAGCGCTTCATCTCTGGAAACAAATACAACATTATCTACTCCTTTGCTAAGCTTAATCTTCATAACTATTTCATCCGCGGCTTCTTTTTTTGTTCCTTCTCTCAAATAAACGGAAATCTCAACGCTGTTTCTGATTTCATTTAAGAAATTATCCAAGTTATACATTAACATGGCGAAGATACCCAACACCAAAAGATTAAACGCTAAAATTAATATTGTTGTAATAGTTATAAACTTATATTTTTTCAGCGAAAGCACAGATTCTTTTACTACATTCATTCTTTTTCCTTAGGTTATCCAGGACTTTAACTCCTGAAAGTTGGTAATAGTAATATGTTTCTGATCAATGGTAATACTATCAGCTTTTCTAAAATCATTAATGATTGATGTAACAACCTCTCGAGCTGTCCCTATCATCTCCGCTAATTCCTGATGAGTTAATTTTAAACTGATTCTGACACCTTCCGGAGTTTTCTCGCCATGTTTTTTTGACAAATCAATAAGTGCACTGGCAACACGACCCGGAAGATTTCGAAAGGTAAGGTCTTCTATTTGTTTATCCGCAGATCTAAGCCGTGAAGAAAGCGCTTGCATAAGTCTTAATGCAATAATCGGATTATTAAGTATTTCTCTTTGAAAATCACTGCGGTTCAAGATGAGCACAATAGATTCTTCTAAAACCGATGCAGAAGCTGACCTTTTTTGTTCATCCAGCATTGCCATTTCTCCAAAAAAGTCACCCTCTTTTAGATAGGCCAAAGTTTTAATTCTTCCGGTTTGATCAGATTTGTATATTTTAACGAGTCCGGACACAACAATATAGAGACTGTTGCCCTCTTCATTCTCAAAAAACAAGTAGGAACCTTTAGGATATTTCCTTTCTATTATATTTTTGGAGATATTGCTTAGATCTTTCAAAGCCACATTAGTAAATAAGGGAACCTGTTTTAAAAACTCTTTTCTGTTCATTCGTAACCTCCGGTTACAGATGCGCAGAGGCTCGGATGCGCGGAGGCTCAGAAGCTAAAAGATTTAACGCTTTTGAGCTTATCTGCACAAAGGCCTGCAACTAAACATCTGAATTTAGTTTATATTATAAAGCATTTATTCTTCTACCTACAGCCCAACCGGATCTCGCAAAGAATTAAGGTTTTAAATTTAAGACTCTACCCAAATCTACTCCTTTATTCTTGCCGCGCCTCCGAGCATCTGCGCGTCTGCGCATCTAGTTAAGTATTTTTTTTAAAAAATAGCCTGTATACGACGATTTTGACTTAACAATGTCTTCCGGTGAACCGGTCGCAACCAATTCACCGCCTTTATCTCCGCCTTCAGGCCCAAGGTCAATGATATAATCCGCCGTTTTTATTACATCGAGATTGTGTTCTATCACTATTACAGTATTACCCATATCCCGGAGTCTGAATAATACTTCGAGCAGTTTTTTTATATCATCAAAATGAAGCCCTGTAGTCGGTTCATCAAGTATATAAATTGTTTTTCCTGTTGCTCTTTTCGAAAGTTCCGCCGAGAGCTTGATCCTTTGAGCCTCTCCGCCTGAAAGAGTAGTCGCAGATTGACCTAACTTAATATATCCTAACCCAACATCGTTTAAGGTTTCAAGGACTTTTTTTACTTTAGGGATATTTTCAAAAAACTTGAGAGCATCTTCAACCGTCAGCTCCAAAACATCTGATATAGTCTTGCCTTTGTACATTACTTCCAGTGTTTCCCTGTTATATCTTTTGCTTTTACAAACCTCACACGGGACATAAACATCAGGAAGAAAATGCATTTCTATCTTGATTATCCCGTCACCCTCGCAAGCCTCGCATCTGCCGCCCTTTACATTAAAAGAAAACCTGCCCGGTTGATACCCTCTGGACTTGGATTCAATTGTGGACGCAAAAAGATCTCTAATTAAAGTAAATACACCGGTATAAGTGGCAGGATTAGAACGGGGAGTCCGGCCTATAGGGGTCTGGTCAATATTAATTACCCGGTCCACAAATTCAATACCGCTGAATTTTTTATATCCGCCGGGTTTTACACTGGTCAAGAATATTTCATGTATCAAAGACGGGTACAGAGTCTCTTCGATCAAAGAACTTTTACCCGAGCCCGAAACTCCGGTTATGCAGGTCATACAGCCTGCAGGGAACTTTACGTCTATGTTCTTAAGATTGTTGGTAGTTACACCTTTTAATTCTATATACTTTTCCGGGGATATATTCCTGTGTTTTGGTACTTCGATCTTCATATCACCGCGCAAATAACTCCCGGTTATTGAATTCTTGTTCTTAATAACCTCTTCCGGTTTGCCGGCAGCAACAATATACCCGCCGTTTTCCCCGGCACCCGGTCCGAGATCCACCAAATAATCAGCTTCTCTCATGGTATCTTCATCATGTTCTACAACGATCACGGTATTTCCGAGATCTCTCAATTTTTTTAAAGTTTGAAGCAGCTTCGCATTATCTTTCTGATGCAGGCCGATTGAGGGCTCATCCAAGATATATAAAACACCTACTAAAGAAGAACCGATCTGTGTTGCCAGATGGATTCTTTGCGCTTCGCCTCCGGACAAAGTGGAAGCCGCACGGTCAAGAGTAAGGTACGACAATCCGACATCGAAAAGGAACTTTAACCGGCCGGTCACCTCTTTAAATATCTGTTCCGCTATCTTCTTTTCTTTATCAGTCAGCTTCAACTCTTTAAAATACTCAGCACAAGTGCTTATGCTGAGCCTGGTGAGTTCGTTAATATTTTTTCCGCCTAACCTGATGCTTAATATCTCCGGTTTTAGCCTGGCCCCGTTACATGCAGGACATTCTATCGTGCGCATATACTGGCCTATTACATCGTTACGGATAAATTCTGAATCTGTTTCCAGGTATCTGCGTTTTAAATTCGGAATAACCCCTTCATATTTGCCGGTATAAGCGTGGGACATGTTGACCGAGCTAAAGTTAAATTTAATATGATATTCTCCCGAACCGTACAAAATAATATCTTTATGCTCTTTCTTAAGCTTGCAAAACGGAATGTCTGTCCTAATCCCAAAATGCTTGGCGACAGAGTGCAGCATAGATTTATAATACATCGCCGTAGGACTGCTCCAGGGTGCAATGGCCCCCGCATCCAGGCTAATGGTTTCATCAGGTATGATAAGTTCTGCGTCTATTTCCAGTTTATGGCCCAGCCCGCTGCATTCGGTACAAGCTCCGAAAGGACTGTTAAAAGAGAACATCCTGGGAGCCAGATCAGACATGCTGACCCCGCATTCGACACAGGCGAACTTTTCTGAAAAAAGTATCTCTTCTTTATCGCTTTTCAGGATAATAACCGTACCGTCACCGGACTTTAAGGCTGTTTCAACCGAATTAGCAAGACGTTTTTTAATATCAGCGCCGATCACCAGCCGGTCTATTACAACTTCTATACTGTGTTTTTTTGTTTTTTCCAGATTGATTTTTTCTTCCAGGTCATAGATCTTACCGTCAACCCTGACCCTTACATAGCCGTCTTTCTTTATCTGCTCGAATAGTTTTGCGTACTCGCCCTTACGGCTCCGCACCATAGGGGATAATATCTGGATCTTAACGCCTGCGCCGAAATCCAGGATCTGATCTATTATTTGCTGGCTATTTTGCCGCTCTATTTTTTTACCGCATTTATGACAATAGGGAATGCCTATTCTTGCAAAAAGCAGACGGAAATAATCATATATTTCCGTAACCGTCCCGACGGTAGACCTGGGATTATGACTTGGCTTCTTCTGTTCAATGGCAATAGCCGGGGACAGTCCTTCAATGGAATCCACATCAGGTTTTTCCATTTGACCGAGGAACTGACGGGCATACGCCGACAAAGATTCAATGTAACGCCTTTGCCCTTCCGCGTATATTGTATCAAAAGCAAGAGAGGATTTTCCGGAACCGGAAAGTCCTGTAATGACTATGAGTTTGTTACGGGGTAATTCCAGGGAGATATTTTTAAGGTTATGTTCCCTCGCGCCTTTTATTATTAATTTATCTTTATTCATTCAGGTTTGCTTAGATATCCTAAACAAAGTTATCCTTTTACTTGATTATTTTTATTATCAACAAATATTATTCTTGGTTTAAGTTTTTTGGCTTCCGCATTTGAGAACAAACCGTAAGAAATAATGATAATAATATCACCTATCTGCGCAAGTCTTGCCGCTGCGCCGTTTAAACACATTTCACCTTTCTTTCCTTTTATTGCATACGTCTCCAGCCGCCCGCCGCTCGAAATATTTAAGACTTGAACACGCTCAAAAGGCAGGATATCCGCTGATTTCATCAGCTTTTCATCTATTGTTATGCTTCCGCGGTAGTTAATATTCGCATCAGTAACAGTAGCACGGTGAATTTTGGATTTACACATATATCTGAGCATTTAATCCTCCAAAAACATACATAATACAAGTAATTACAAGGTATTATAGCATATTTTTACAGGATTTTTCAATTGACGTTTCATTTCATCAGCGATTCCGCAACAAGCAAATTAAGCCATAACTTTTGCACTGAAAAATCAAGGATTTTATTCTTTTGTGACCCGTGTTAATAATTATACGGG
>MFGV01000064.1 GCA_001778375.1 Candidatus Firestonebacteria bacterium RIFOXYD2_FULL_39_29 | reverse complement strand
TCATGTTAGTAATTTAATTGCGACACAGTCTGAATTACTAATTACTACTGACTAATGACAATTTATTGAAAGCGGTAAATAACCACCGCTGCATTTATTTTTAATATTTTTATAACTATTATGATGGCGGTTCTTTGCCATCATACCTTAAATAGTCACTAGTCAATAGTATTTAGTCATTGCTTTACAGTCTTTTAATAATATATTCCGCCGTAAGCGGTCTACCGTCATACCTTAATATTTTTTCTTCTATCTTTACTCCGGTATGAGCAGAAAACAAACTCGCAAACTGTGCAGTAGCATTTCCTTCCACGGCAACAATCTTTTTTATACGATTCAACTCGCATGGAAGTTTTAATTCCGGCAAGGGCCAGATCTCCGAAAAATGAAGCATTGCAGCAGGCACACCTTTTTCATTCATAAAATCCGCTGTTTCTTTTATCGCTCCGTATGTAGAACCCCATCCTATCAAGAGCAAAGAAGGAGCATTATTGCCTATATATATCGGTTGTTTTATTTCTGCAGCTATTTCTCCAAGCTTGTAAAGCCTCTTTTCCACCATTTTTTCTCTAAGACCGGGATGCTCGCTTATATGACCTTCCTCGGTATGCTCATCGGAGTCATCGCAGATTATCTGACCGGGACAACCCGGTACCAATCTCGGTGAAACTCCGGATTCATTCAGAGAATATCTTTTATAGGAATATTTATCTTCCGGCCATTTGAAATTTAAATTACCCCTGTTAATCGGTTCTATCACCATATCAGCCGCATTAATTGTATAACTAGAATCATTAAAACACTGGTCTGTCAGAATAATAACAGGAACCTGATACTCTTCAGCAAGATTAAAAGCGCGGCTCATGATATAAAAGCTTTCTGTTGCCGTACGTGGAGCCAATATTATTCTAGCAAACTCACCATGCCCGGCGTTCATAGCAAATTTTAAATCTCCCTGTTCTGTCCGCGTAGGAAATCCTGTGGCGGGACCGGGACGCTGTGTCAGTATCACAACAACCGGAGTTTCCGTCATTCCTGCCAATGAAATACCCTCTGTCATAAGGGCAAAACCGCCGCCGCTTGTAGCAGTCAGAGCGCGGACCCCTCCATATGAAGCTCCAATCACCATATTTATGGCAGCTATTTCATCCTCTGACTGTTCGTAAATTATTTTGTAATCATTTGCTCCGGCTGCAATATATTCCATTACGGCCGTGGACGGAGACATCGGGTAACCCGCGTAAAATTTTACACCGGAGGCAATTGACGCAATAGCAAGAGATTCGCTTCCGGTCATAAAAAGCCTTTTTCTGGAAGCAAGCGGAGTTATTAATTCAAAAGACATTGCTCCTGAATTGGCGGCAACAAAATCATATCCGGCTCTCACCGCATTAATATTATTTGTAATTACTTCTTCGCCCTTTCCCGAAAATAATTCCTTAATCACATCATTACAAACCGCCGCATCCCATTTTAACAGCGCCAGTACCGCACCTGTCGCTACAGAGTTGATCATTATCTTGTCTTTTCCGGCTTCGAGAGCCAGCCTTTCAAGCGGAACCGGGAAGAAACAGGATTCCTTTTCTTCAAATATTATTTTCTCCCCGTCATAAATAACTACACCGCCTTCTTTAAGTTTTTTTAAATTTCCAAGCACGGCATCACGATCTAAAGCCACAAGAATATCAAATGTATAAGAGATCGAGTTAGTTGGTGCGTTTTTTACGCGAAGTATCGAAGCATTTAATCCGCCCCGAATCCGGGACATCAAATCATGATAAACATAAACAAAGAACCCCTGACGGGTAAAAGTTTTCCCCAGGGTAAATGAAATCGATTGCATACCCTGTCCGGCCGCACCTGCTATGGCAATTTCGACATCGTTGATCATGTTTTTCCTGTTAGCACTTTAAATTGTTACACGTTCCATGTTGCTCACGTTACTAACGTTCTAAATTAATGTGTTATTAATTTTAACAACTCCTTAATATAAACCTAGCCCCTAAAACCCAGAGCCTAGAACCTTTATTTATTTTTTTTCCTTACGTACACCTTATGCACATCACCTTCACTCTTGCTTCCTAGAAATTCATTCCCCGTAGTTTTAGCCCATGCCGGTATATCCTTTAAAACACCTATATCGTCCGCAGTTATTTCAAGAACTTCCCCGCTGTTCATATTCTTGATCATTTGCGCCGTTTTCATAATAGGTACAGGGCAGTAAAGACCGAGACAGTCAAGTTCTTTATCTACTTTAATGTTATCCATAAAACTCCTTAAAATAAAGTACTAATTACTAATGACTAGTGACTATTTATTGAAAGCGGCAAAAAGATGCCGCTGTATTTTTCGAAACTTCGAATTTCACGATGACGGTTTCTTGTCATCGCACTTTAAATAGTCACTAGTCAATTAGTACTTAGTCATTGCATTTCAGATGAACAGATTAACATTCGACCCTTTTGCTTCCGCTAAATATGTTGCCGCTCCTGCCATTTCATCGACTTCGTCTATCAAGTCTGTTCTATCGACGCCCATCACTCCGCACGAAGTGGTGCAGGCGATATATTTTACTTTCATCTCCCTTGCAGATGCCATCATATCGGGGAGGGAAGCCATTTTTTTTTGTTTCATAAGTATCTTCATCATTTCAGGACCTGCACCTGCAAAATTAAACTTTGTAAGAGGAAGCTTTTCTTTAGTACCTTTGTTAAGGAACCAGAACATCTTTTGTAAAAAACTCTTCTTTACCGTAGAAATTCCGCCTTTTTTCAAAACATTAAGACCCCAAAAAGTAAAAAATATCGTAACTTCAAATCCCATAGCTGCCGCAGTTGTTGCCAGAGTAAAGCAAGCCAGGGCTTTATCGAGCTCTCCCGAGAATAGGATGAGAGTCATTTTATCAATTTTGTCAGACATAAATATCCTCCGAATATCCAAGTTCATAAAGTTTGCAAGGTTTTTAAAGTTTAAGGTCTAAAATCTTTGTATAATATTATTTTGACAAACACACTGTCCTTCCAAATCAACAAAAGTTGCCATAATAACATTCTCTTTTACTTTACAAACATTAAAAACCTTATGAACCTTATAAACTCTCTACAAAAATTCCTTAGGAATTTTTGTAGAGCGGAGACATTTCACGCAACTTTTTTACTATCTTGGTAAATTCTTCCGCAGCAAACTCTATTTCTGTTTTAGTAATATCTTTTCCGAGGGAAAAGAGCATTGAACCGTGGCATACTTCCTGAGGGACTCCGATTGAAAGCAAAACATGCGATGCCTTAAGCGCTTTGGAAGTACAGGCAGAGCCTGACGAGGCTGCAATTCCGACATCATCAAGCCACATCAACATTGACTCACCTTCTATGAACTCAACGGAAACATTAACATTTCCGGGAAGACGTCTTCTTGCATCACCGTTCAAACGCACCTGCGGTATGTTTTTTAAAATCAGTTCAACCATAAGATCTCTTAAAGGTTCCATTTTCTTATTACGTTCAGCCATCTCTGATTTTGCAAGTTCCGCCGCTTTTCCCATTCCTACAATTGCAGGTACGTTCTCAAGCCCTGCTCTCCTTCCGCCTTCTTGAATACCACCATCTATCAAGGGATTAATACGAACACCCTTCTTTATATATAGTACGGCTGCACCTTTAGGCCCATAGAAGGAACTCGAAGCCATAGAAAGAAGATCAACGCCGAGAGCTTCAACATCTATAGGTATAACCCCTGCAGCCGCAACGGCATCAGTGTGAAAGTAAACAGGCTGAATCTTCCGCAAAGACCTTTCTGCATTGACTTTCTTCAAAATCGCCGCCACCTCAGAAATCGGCTCGATCGTCCCTATTTCATGATTGGCAAGCATGATGGAAACAAATACGGTTTCATCTTTTATAAGCTTTTCAAGTTCATCTTTTTTTATTATACCGTCAGTTCCTACTTTCAACTGGGTTACGGTAAAGCCCTGTTTTTCCATTGACTTGACGGATTGCAAAACAGAAAAATGCTCAATTTCAGAAACAATTATATGTTTTCCTCTGGCCTGATTTGCAAAACAAACACCTTTAATTGCCATATTATTGGCTTCAGATCCGTTAGAAGTAAAGAATATATAATCCGGCTTTGTATTCAGAAGCACCGCGACCTGTTCTCTGGCTTTCTCCATTCCTTCTCTGGGCAGAGAACCATAGGAATGAATAGTAGAAGGGTTCCCATACTCTTCCACAAAATACGGCTTCATAACCTCAAAAACCCGGGGATCCAGAGGAGTACAAGCAGCGTTATCAAGATAAACTTTTTTCATAAAACCCCCATACAAAGCAATAACTAAGATCAAAATTCTAAATTCTAAACAAAATCATTGTATTTATATTATAAACTTCCTTAAATTTAGTGCTTAGCGCTTTGATCTTAGTGATTGATTTTACTCAGTTTCTCATTAGAAATTTAAAAGCTGACAGCGTTGCTTTCGCTCCGTCTCCGGCAGCTATTATGATCTGTTTTTCCGGTACATCCGTAACATCACCCGCTGCAAAAATTCCGGAAATATTTGTCTCGCAGGAATTATTTACTTTTATTTCACTTAATCTATTTTTCTCAAGGATACCTGCAAACTCCGAATTAGGTATTAGCCCTATCTCAACAAAAATGCCTTGAACGGAGATATTTTCACTTACTCCGTTTTTATTTATCACAATACCGGAGACAACTTTTTCACCTAAAATTTTTTCAACTTTTGCGCCGTTGATGATACTGACATTGGCAGCTTCTTTTAACTTGTCCCGCATCACCTTGTCACCACCGAGAACCGGAGTGTTGTTTATCATATAAACTTTTCTGGCAATTTTAGTAAACTGAAGAGCCGCATCCAGCGCTGAGTTACCGCCGCCGATCACTGCCACATCTTTTCCTGAGAAAAGCGGTCCGTCGCAGGTGGCACAATAGGCAACCCCGCGGTTTTTAAGCTCTTTTTCACCCGGCACGTTAAGTTCCAAACTTCTTTTGCCGGAAGCAATTATCAGGGTTTTTGAAAGGTACTCCCCTTTTCCCGTCTTCACCGTTATGATATTCGCCTCTTTGAAAATATTAATAACTTTCTCAGTCTCTTTTATGGGAAATTTATACTTCCGGAGGTGTTCTTCAAATTTGAGAGTAAGTTCAGTACCGGTCACGAACTGATAGCCAGTGTAATTCTCGATATCCCCGCTCCAGGCCGCCTGACCGCCTATATCTCCGGCCAGAAGGAGAAAATCAATTTGTTTTCTTGCCGCATAGACAGAAGCAGTAACACCCGCAGGACCTCCGCCTATAATTATAAGCTCGTACACACCGTCAATGTTCATACCAACCTCTCCAGAAAAAGATTCCACTGATTGCAAAACTACAGGATTCAACGGATTCAAGATATGGTACCAATGAACTAGAATCTGAAAAGCTCTCCATCTTTATCTATACTTTCCTATACTTTTAAAAACCCCAAACATCCAATCTTTAACCCAGCATCCGCCTAGGCGGATTTCGCAAAGTTTTGTCGTCCTATTTTTTGGCTTCGCTCAACCTGCATTTATTCTTTTTTCTTTCCCAGTCTCTAGCGCCCGACACCCAGAACCTGTATTTAAATCTATTAGTCCCAAGCCTCTTTTTCAAGAGGCTTAATATAAACTATCCTATTTCTTCTTTCCTTTTTTCGCTTTCTTCTTTGATGCCTTTTTCGCTTTCTTTGCCACTGTTGTATCCTCCTTTGGCAAAACCCCCTGCAATAAATCAAGCTCAACCATTAATATAATTCTATGGTGTTAGATCGCGGGTGGCGAGTTTCGGATTTTTCTTTTTCCCGTTACTCGTTACTCGTAATCCGCCCTTAGGCGAAATCTCTCCAAAACATTGGAGGACCCAGCACCTTTCTTTTTACTTTACTTCTTCAAACATTTCTTTTTTTACACCGCATTGAGGGCAAACCCATGTGTCAGGAATTTGTTCAAAAGGAGTTCCCGGAGCTACTTTTCCGTCAGGGTCTCCTTTGGCCGGATCATAGATATAACCACACACTGTACAAAGATATTTTTTCATAATATGAAAACTCCTTAACATCCGTATCAGACAGTTTTTATTTTCTTCGAGAACTCTACACCATACTCAAACAGCTTTTTCATCTCTTCTTTGTCAGGTACAAACTGGCATTGAATCAGAGGTTTCACTATCTCAACACCGGATGAAGTAAGCACATCTTCTATACTTTTTGCCGCGCCTCCTCCCCAGCCATAAGAACCAAAAGCCGCACCGACCCTCCCTTTGGGTTTCATATCTTTAAGAAAAGCAAGGAAACCCGCTATGTTAGGGAGCATATCATTACCATGGGTAGAAGAACCTATAAGATAACCTTTGGCATCCATCATTTCCTTAATGACATTAGTTTTATCAACTTCAGAGACATTGGCAATTACAACTTCCACACCCGTTGAAGCAATACCATCACCTATAGTTTTAGCCATTATTTCCGTTGATTTCCACATAGTTTCGTAAGCAATAACTACCTTTGATGCAGTTTCATTTTTTGCCCATTTAACATAGGCATTTATAATTTTCATAGGATCTTTTCGCCAGATAATTCCGTGACTTGGGGCAATCATACTGATTTTTATACCCATTTTGACCACTTCTTCTATCTTCCTTATTACTAAAGGGCTAAACGGAAGAAGAATATTGGCATAGTAAGCTGCCGCTTCATCCATGAGCCCGCATTGATCAATTTCATCATCAAATCTTTTTGAAGTACTGATATGCTGGCCAAATGCATCGTTTGGCATAAGAAGCTCCAGCTCCGGAATATAGGTAAACATGCTATCCGGCCAATGTAGCATCGGTGCTTCAACAAAAGTAAGAGTATTCTTGCCTAGAGAAATTTTATCTCCCGTTTTTACAGTTTGCCAGTCCCAATTTCCGTAATAATGCCTGTTCATTCCTGTTTTACATTTTTCCGTGCCAATTACTTTAGCTTTAGGACAGTATTTTAAGATTTCTGGAACAGCACCGGAATGATCACCTTCCACATGATTGACCACCATATAATCAATTTGCTCAAGTGGAATAATTTCACGTATATTTGAAAGTAATTCTTTAGTGAAGGGAGCATAAACAGAATCTATGAGGGCAATTTTTTCATCAACGACGAGATACGAATTGTAGGTGGTTCCTCTTTTGGTATTATAGGTGTGACCGTGAAAACTTCTAGCATTCCAATCTACTGCACCGACCCAGTAAACCCCTTCTTTAATTTTAACCGCAGACATGAAGGACCTCCTTGCTACTCTTATCAGTATTTTACATCAATAATCATTAGATTACAATACATATTAACAATATTTTAATATTTATTTCTATGATGGTCGTCAGATTTGAAATTTTCCTTAACATGATATTTGTCATATTTATTTTCCACTAAACATACTAAAATAATTTAGGAATTATTTAACTTCAGTAAAAGGAGGAAATAAATATGGGCGGATGTTCATGTTGCGGTGGAAGCGAATCAAATTGTACAACATACAAATGTGCGGCATGCGGCAAAACCAGTACCAAGCCGGGAAATTGCTGTGGTAAACCGATGACAAAGAAGTAATCTAACAAAAAAAAGAGACAAGTGCTTATAAAGTTGCTTGTCTCTTTTTATTTTTTCCCAAAATTTATAACGAAATTTTAATCTCTTACGGTAAACTGTACACTGTAAACAGTAAACTTATAGCAGAAACTTCCGTTTCTTTTGTACCGGATTCCCTTCTATCTCTTCAGCAATTTCTTTCTTTACGCCTGGCTTTTTTAGCTTGTAATACATATAGTTTTTATAGCTTTCCACGCCGGGCTGATTAAAGGCATTTATATTTAAAAGTTCGCCTTCGTAGGTAGTGGCCATCTCGAAGAAAAACAGCAATTCTCCCCAGCTATAAGCATTTATCTCAGGTATAGTAATTTTACAGGAGGGACGATTTTCCCTGGTCAAAGCCCATTCGGTACCTTCTTGAGCAACAGACAAAAGCCTGCTATATTTCTTCCCTGCAAGAAAATCTTTTGTATCCGGAATTACCATATCGTTCTTGAACTTGTTTACCTTAATAAACGTCAGTACTTTATTATTTTCGCCTTCAATATTATTTTGTTGTATAGAATGAAGGTCATTGGTACCTCTGGCTGAAACAGGAGTACGCCCAATATTCAAGACATTATCCCCGTTTACCCATTTCTCTATACCTTTTTCAAAAACTACTTTTCTTTCAAATTTTTTACCTGTACTTTCTGCCAATAACTGTATATACCAATCTGCGGTAGATTTTAATTGTTCAGAAAAAGGCATAAGCACTGAAACTCCCATTCCTTTTTCTTTATACAATATTACATGAAGCAGCGCATACATAACTGCAGGATTTCGTTTCAAATCCGATTTCATACAACGTTTAGCCATAGCTGCGGCCCCGCCTAAAACATCTTTAAGTTTTATACCAATAATTGCCAGATGGAGCAATCCCATGTTAAATTCAGAAAACCTCCCGCCTACTCCTTCCAGAAGAGGAAGGCTCTTGAAGGAAAGTTTATCCTTACTGTTTGCTTCATTTACCTTCTTTCTTAGTGTTCCCGATTTTGGATCCGTAATAGCAAATACCTGCCTGCCATAATATTTTCCAACACCTTTCTTTAGCCAATTTAAAGTAATTTCAAAAGCTGCTTTTGTCTCAGAAGTTTCACCTGATTTTGAGATACAAATAATAAAAGTCTTTTTTGGATTAAGATTAGAGAGTAAAACAGAGAGAGTCTCCGGATCCAGATTATTACCTTCAAAATATACTCTGGATCTTTTCTTTCTGACTCCGGCAAATTCATTATAATAAGGAAACAGAAGGGCATCTTGCGCCGCTTTTAGCCCAAGGTAAGAGCCTCCAATTCCAAGAAAAATAACATTTTCATATTTTGTTGCGATCTCACTTCCAAATATTTGTATTTCATTTATTAGTTTCTTATCCTGATTGGGCAGGTTAAACCATTCAAGAGACAGTCTTACCCTTGTTTCTTTGTTCGCAAATAATTTTGAAAGATGAGTATAAGCCGCTTTGGCCTGCTTTGCATAATTTTGCAGCTCTTTTTTGCTAACTCCATGGTTCTTTCCAACGTTAAAATCAAGTAAACCATTAAAATCAAATTTTATAGACATAGCACCTCCTAATTTTTCAGCTATTTTACCATAATATCCGGTTTGATTCCATAGAATGTGATAAATGTCATACATTGCTTTTGACAATAGAGTATTATAATGATATATTGTTACAGGCTTTGATTAAGGAGAAATGATGTCAACTTTCATAGAGACTGAAGATACAAAATTCGCAGAGAATATAAAGAAGGATACAGGCCTGGCGCTGGTACTTTTTAAGTCCGAGTGGTGCCCTTCCTGTAAAAGACTTTGGCCGGTAGCCGAGAAAATATCTAACGATTACAAAAATAAGGTAAATTTTTTCTGGACAGATGCTTCTAAAAACTTAAAAATAGCTACAGAGTACGGAGTTCTTGCAATTCCGACTCTCATTCTTTTTAAAGGAGGAATCGAAAAAGCGAGAAATATAGGATACCTGACGGAAAATGATTTAAGAGCTTTTATCGATAAAAATGCATGACAGAAACAATTAATCAACTGGCAGATAGCTTAAAGATGGCTTTACAAAATGATTTCTTTCTCGCTTATATTTTGATTTTTTTAGCAGGTATTTTAACAAGTTTTGAACCCTGTATCTACACCATGCTTCCCGTTACAGTCACCTTTATCTCTACTCATGCAGGAGGTTCAAAACTCAAAGGGTTCTTTCTTTCCGTAATATATGTGCTCGGTATTGCCGTTACTTATACTACTCTGGGAATAATCGTCGCTTTGACAGCAGGTTCGGTCTTCGGACAGTTCCAAACAAGCATATGGCCGAATTTGCTTATGGGAATAGTCTGTATCGTACTGGCTCTGTCAATGTTTGATCTCTACGAGATCAGAATGCCGTCATCCTTAACAAATCTGGCAGGGAAAAGAGTCGGCTCTGGTTTTGTCAAAATATTCTTTCTGGGACTAATCTCAGGACTTGTCATCGGACCTTGCGCAGGCGCGGTACTTTTAGTAGCATTAGCTTATGTAGCAAAAAGCCATAATGTTTTTTTTGGAGGAACTTTGCTTTTCACTTTTTCAATGGGAATGGGAGTACTACTCCTTATAGTCGGCACATTCTCGGGATTATTAATGGCTCTGCCAAAAGCAGGGCAGTGGATGGGCAAAATCAGAAAATTTATGGGCATAGGAATGATTATTCTTGGACTATATTTTACATATCAGGCATATCTTGCTTTATAAAGAAAGCCCGGGAAGCAAAAGAAGTAAGTAAAGAAAGAATAGAAACTAGTTTCTCTATAGGACTAAGATTGTAGGATATATTTATCAGTGGAATCCGAAAGATCTGCAATCTGTGGAATCGTTTTATAAAAGGAGGCTTTACATGAAAAAGTTATTTTTAGCAGTTCTTGCTCTCTCTGTTCTCTCTCTTGGTATGGGGAAAAAACCGGCAAATGAAACTACGTCAGTAGAAGCTTCGACCGCAAGCGGACAAAAGGTCGGTAGTCAAGCAGCTCCAAATTTTACGATTAAAGATCTAAACGGAAAAGATGTTTCGCTTAATGAATTTAAAGATAAGAAAACAGTATTGCTTGTTTTCTGGACTACCTGGTGTGTTTACTGCAGGCAGGAGATACCGGAACTTATAAAACTTAAAGAGCAGTACAAAGATAATAATCTGGAGATTTTTGGAGTAAACATCCAGGAAACTCCGGCAAAAGTAAAATCTTTTACAGATAAAAACAAAACCAACTATTCAATTCTACTTGATGACAAAGGTGAGGTCGCACGAGCTTACGAAGTACAGGGCATTCCCGCAAATGTACTTATTGACAAAAAAGGAAATGTAGTTTATTTTGGCAGCTTCGGAGAAGAACTAAAAAAGCTGATAGAAAAGAACAAATAACAAAAATGCAGGTTTCAGGTGCTAGGTACTTGGGGCTAGGTTTATCTCGATATATTAACGATAGTTGAAAATAAAACATCTTACACAGCCAAAAATGCGCGGTATTAAATCAGATATAACCATTAGAGAAAACCCAGTACCAGAAACCAGGCCCTTTTGTTTTACTATATTTTTCAATCATCCCTATCTTCTATCTCCGGCTACCGGCTCATTATTTTTATATATGTATATTTTCTTTGGCACTTTATCTGTTTTCAGCATTTGAGTGACCGTCTTAAATTCAAAGCACCTCTTTTTAATTTCAGCTATTATTTCCGGCAACGCCTTTAAAGTTGCTTCCACACCGCTATGAAGAAGGATAATATCTCCATTTCTAACAGCGGAGAGGACATTATTCATAACAACTTTTGGATCTGTCGATCCATAATCAGATCCCGAAACTGACCAAAGCACAGGAATAAAACCTTTACTTAATGCAGCTTCCAATACTTTTTCATCATAACGCCCTGAAGGCGGACGAAATATATTGACCTCCATCCCTGTTTCTTTTTTTATTTCAATTTTGTTCAACTCCAATTCGTTGATTACTCCTGTTCTATCCAGAGTGGTAAGCAGCGGATGATTGAAAGTATGATTACCTATTTCATGACCTCGTTTTTGTATTTCCCGCAAGAATTCGGGATATTTTTTAATCTGTTTTCCTACCACAAAGAAAGTCGCTTTCACATCATTCTTATCTAAAATCTCTAAAAGTTTCAGAGTAAACTCAGGATGAGGTCCGTCATCAAAAGTAAGTGCTACCGCTTTGGCAGGAGTAAGAGGAACATCAATTACCATTTCTTCGGCAGGAAATAGAAATAAGAAAACTTTTATAATAAAAAATATTATTCCGCCAAGGATCAAAAGAACAAGGGCACGTCTAAAAAACAGCTCTATTTTTGTCAATTTAATCTGCCTTTTTGAAAAAGTACAAACTACAAAGCACAAGGTACGAAGTTAATCTTTGATAAGTACGCGGTACGAAATTTCAAAAACATATAAAAGTATTTTGATTTCACGGAAAATAGAACAATGGAGCAATAGAACACAATCGACACTAATGGCTTAACTATTCTTATAATTTAATTATACCACCACAATCTACTTTCGATTTTCTATTTTCGATTGCTCTAGAAATTTTCCTCAGAAAATTTCTGGTGGGCGCAATAGGATTCGAACCTATGACCTCCGCCGTGTGAAGGCGGCACTCTAACCAACTGAGCCATGCGCCCTTTCGACCTGATTTATCTTCTGGTGTAGAAATCGCGGTCCACGCTTGCCGGATCAACCGTATTGCCATACCTGCGGATTTCATAATGAACATGAGGACCTGTCGTATTACCGGTCATACCTATTAGAGCTACAGCATCACCTGATTTTACTTTGTCACCTTTTTTTACCGTTATCTTACTGCAATGTCCATACCTTGTAGAGAAGCCATAACCATGATCCACAATAACCAAGAGACCATATCCGCCAAGTTTTCCGGTAAAAACCACTTTTCCGGGAGCAGTAACCCTGATAATTGTACCTACTCTGTTTGCAATATCCACACCTGCATGACGTTCTTTTTTCTCTCCGTCATAGAGATTATCATTTGTTGAATCAAAGACAGATTTTCTGAAACCATATTTTGAACTTACATAGCCTGCAACAGGCATACCTTTCGGAGAAGCTGCCCAGATAGAGGTAAGCGTAGAAACATATTTTTTAACCTCATCAAAGCTTTCCATCTGTTCCTCTATTTCCGTCTGCAAATCGCGAAGAGACTTTTTAATATCTTCTTTTCCCACGTCAGAGCTTAAAATACTATCCAAGAGGTTTTGATCGCTCTTTGTCGGACCGCCAACCCCGCTATTTTCCACTAACGCCTTTTTGTTTTTAAGACCAACCATCTCCCGGAGCTTTTTTTCTTCTTCTCTGAATTTCTGAACTCTTAATTGAATCCGGTTATACTCCTCATTGATTATCGCAACTTTTTCTTTAGTTTCGAGAACTGAGGCTTTCGATTTTTTATAATCGATATTATCTTGAACAATCAATATAGAATAGGTTACAAGGGTAATAAAAGCTCCAAACAGACAAACAGCAATTAAAACAGGAATGCGAAACTGGAACATCCTGTTTTCATTATGTGGAACAACCATAATCGTAATAACCTTGCCAAAAACCTTTTGTAACAGTCCTTTTTTCTTAGACATTATATCCTTTTGAAGAACGATTCCACTGATAAAAACGTTCTTACAATGAACTAAAACATGTGCTTTTTATGCACAAACAAACATTGGTATATTTTACCCTATGCAGTGGTCATAGTCAAGACATGTAATGGTCTGATAACACTGATAATGAAAAGAAATATCATAAATGAAGACGCAATCCGAGGATACAACTTGTTTTTAGTTTCTATTTAATTAATTTCTTTATTACTGCGATATCTCTGTTTATTTGTTTTACCAATGCAGGAATATTATTAAATTTTCTACTTCCCCGTATTTTTTTTATGAAGTACACTTCCATTACTTTATTATAGATGTTCTTTTTGAAATTAAATATAAATACTTCGGGTTTTGCGGGTTTATCCGGCCGGTCAAAGGTCGGGCTGGTAATACTACAGGCACCTTTGTAATTCTTTCCGTTCATCCGGATTCTCACGGCATAAACGCCTTCTTTGGGAACAACTTCATTAAAACAATTTAAATTAGCAGTCGGAAATCCAAAAGTTCTTCCGAGCTTCTTTCCCTGTTCTACTTTTCCTATAACCGAATAATCACGCCCTAAATATTTTTTTGCAGTGGAAATATCTCCGGAACGGACTGCACTTCTAATTCTCGTACTTGATATTATTTTATTATTAATTAACACCGGGGCCGTAACCAGTGTTTTAAAACCAAATCGTTTGCCTTCATTTTTTAGAAGCTTTGCATTCCCTTCTTTGCCTTTGCCAAAGCCATAATCATGACCAACAACTACTTTTCTCACTTTTAATTTTCTTACCAGAATGTTCTCAATAAAGGACCTAGCCGGAATTGAGGCAAATTTCTTATTAAAATCAACAAGCACAAGTATATCAACGCCCAGTTTTCTTATGAGGTCTATTTTCTTTGTCGTGGTGGTAAGTATCAGCGGGGCCTTTTTGTGCGTGGTCTTCTTCGGATGTTTTTCAAAAGTAATTACAATGCTCTTTGCCTTAAGGTGTTTTGCTTCAGCTATAGTTTTTTTTATTATCTTTCGGTGGGCAAGGTGAACCCCGTCAAAAACACCCAAGGTCACGACAGAAGCTTGAATATTGGGCAGATGTTTTAGTGAAGTTATTCTCATATTAATGATAACCTATTCCTAACTATGAAAACCTCTGCCTGATGACAAAGATAAGAAAAACAGATGACACAGATAAAAATTAGTATACTGCATAAAACAGAGGGTTTTAACTTGGGCAGATGTTTAAGCGAGGTTACTCTCATAATTTACGCCTGATTATTCCCGATGTAAAAGGCCTCTGTCTGATGACATACCCTTCATAAAGACTGGCGGGCATGGATAAAAAAAACAGATGGTCTGCCAAACACTTTGGCGAGATCTCTCCAAAAAAATGATCTGGAGGACACAGATTTTTCATTTTAGTAAACGACTTTGTTTAAAGGGTACTCAATTATCCCTTCCGCGCCATGTTCTTTAAGCATCGGAATTATACTTCTGACAATACTTTCGTCAATAATCACCTCTATTGCAACCCAACCCGGATCAGAGAGAGCGGAAATAGTAGGCTTTTTCAACGCCGGAAGCTCCGAAGTGATTTTCTCAAGCTTCGATTTTGGAAGATTCATCTTAAGCCCAACTTTTGTTTCAGCTTCAAGTGCCCCCTGAAGGAGCATGGCAATAGCCTCTATCTTTTTTCTTACATCTTTTTTCTTAAAGGCCTCTTTATTGGCAATTATTACAGTGGCAGATTCCATTATAGTGCCGATGATTCTAAGGTTATTGGCACGAAGGGAAGAACCAGTTTCCGTAAGTTCTACTACTGCATCCACAAGCTCCGGCGGTTTCGCCTCCGTCGCTCCCCAGGAAAATTCCACCTCGGCCTTCACACCGTTAGCCTTTAAATATTTACCGGTAACATTTACCAGTTCAGTTGCGATTCTTTTGCCTTTCAAATCCTTAACGGAATTTATCTTGGAATCATTAGGCACGGCAATAACCCATTTAACAGAAGTGCGGCCACGTTTCGCATAAATAAGTTTTGAAACTTCTACAACGTCAGCGTTATTTTCCGCAACCCAATCCGCGCCGGTCAAGCCAAAATCAAGTTTTCCGGATTCCACATAACGGGGAATCTCCTGCGCGCGGATAAATCTGGCAACAAGTTCCGGATCGTCTATCTTTGGAACATACGACCGGCTGCCAAGGGAAATATTCCACCCGGCTTTCTTAAACATCTTAATGGTTGACTCCTGCAAACTCCCGGCAGGAAGACCTATTTTAAGCTCCATACACCCTCCGTTGCAAACGGTAACTACACGATATTGATTTAACTCTTTCGGTTCAGACTGCACAACTTATTAAATTCGAAGCACTAAATTCGAAATCCGAAAAACCAAAAAGAAGCAAATTCTAAAACAAAAACACACGCTATGGTCCTATTTCTTTTTTCTTATTCGAATTTGTTTCGAGCTTCGAGTTTCGAATTTTATTTTTCTATTTGACCTTGGATGCTATCAAGTCTCCGACTTCTCTTGTCCCCATTCCCATTCTGCCCGCAGCCATGCTTTTTAATTTTCCGGTTTGAAGAGCAGCCATTACCGCATTTTCAACGGCCTTGCCTGCTTTTTCTTCGCCCAGATCATTCAGCATTAAGCTGCCTGCCATAACAGCAGCGATAGGATTAATAACATTTTTTCCGGTATACTTTGGCGCGCTTCCGCCCATAGGTTCGAACATCGAAAGCCCTTCAGGATTTATATTACCGCCCGCCGCAACACCAAGACCGCCCTGAATGATAGCGGCAAGGTCCGTAATGATATCTCCAAAGAGGTTTTCCGTAACGATAACATCATAATATTCAGGCTGCTTTACGAACCACATAGTAGTCGCATCCACATGATTATAATCCTGTTTGATATCTTTGTAATCTCTGTCACCCATCTCTTTGTGAGAACGCACCCATAGATCCCCGCAATGAGTCAGAACATTTGATTTATGGACAAGTGTCAGCATTTTTTTCTTACTGTTTCTTTTTCTTGTAAGCTCATAAGCATATTTCATACATCTGTCAACAATGGGCCGTGAGTAAGTCATAACCTGGGTGGCTATTTCATTTTGTGTGCCGATCATGGTCGCTCCGCCTATACCCGTATAGATACCGCCGGAATTTTCCCTGATAACCACAAAATCGATATCTTCCGGTTTCTTATCCTTGAGCGGTGTTTCAACATTAGGGAAAAGCTTTACAGGCCGGAGGTTAATATACTGATCAAGCTTAAATCTTATTTTCAAGAGAATTCCAAGCTCAAGTATTCCAGGCTTTACATCAGGATGCCCGATAGCACCAAGATACATTACATCGCTCTTTTTAAACTCCTCAATCGCAGAATCAGGAAGCGCTTCCCCTGTCTTTAAATAACGTTCCGCGCCAAAATCATATTTTATATAGTTAAGTTTGAACCCATACTTATTTGCGGCTTCATTTACAACTTTAACACCTTCCGCCAATACCTCCGGTCCTGTCCCATCCCCGCCAAGCAGTGCTACATTATACGTTTTACCCATTCTTCGTCTCCTTTAAAAAATTTTATTAGTTTTTAAGTTTTATCCGAAAAACAAAGCATTTTTCATTATGTTAATTAGTTATTAATTATCTCAAAATAAGAGGATTTTGTCAATTCAAATGGCCCGAAATCAGCGATTCCGCAACAAGCAAATTAAGCCATAACTTTTGCACTGAAAAATCAAGGATTTTATTCTTTTGTGACCCGTGTTAATAATTATAC
>MFGV01000063.1 GCA_001778375.1 Candidatus Firestonebacteria bacterium RIFOXYD2_FULL_39_29 | reverse complement strand
TCCTTTGGAGTGAATATGCCATATTATATCATGTTAGTAATTTAATTGCGACACAGTCTGAATTACTAATTACTACTGACTATTTTATGAGGATTAATATATATGCTGTTTGACAGCTACATTAAATAGTCACTAGTCATTAGTACTTAGTAAATCCTGTTTGTAATCATCCTTGCGGCAAAATACCCCCCAAAAGCCAGACCTACACCCGCTATATTGGTAATTAGAATATAAAGTACGGCTGTTTTGACTTCACCGTCACGTAAAAGATTTAAGTTTTCCAGACTAAACGAGGAAAAAGTCGTAAAGCCCCCGAGAATACCGACAAAAAGAAAAACACGGAGAATCGGTGAGAATTCAAAGCGTTCGAACATTCCCCATAAAAACCCGATAATTAGAGAACCAAAAAGATTTACGATAAGTGTACTTGCAGGAAATATGCCGTTTGAAAGTTTAAAATCCAGACCGGAAACAGCATAACGAAGCATGCTCCCAATCGCTCCGCCGAGAGCAACATACAAATACCTTAGCATAAAAAATACTCCTTCTTGAAAATATATTACGCAGACACAGACATAACCGTATGTCCATAAAAGTCTTTAAAAGTCCATAATGTCTATAAGCAAAGCTTTTCTCGCAAGGTAGAAATATATACTTACCAACATTCGTTGACAAAGCGAGATAACGTCTTTTAAAATTGTATTAATAATATATTGGCAGTGCTTTACCTGCCCACATTAAATTGTCAATCTCGCTGTGTCAACGATGTTGACATTTATATATCTTTCATCTCGAGAAAAGCTTTGCTTATTGTAAATCGTCATTCGTAATTTTCTTTTGTTTTACTTAGCCTTTATATACAACAATTCCTTTTGCCCGGAGTCTTTCCGCTGCTATTTCCCAATCACTAGAGGAAGGCGGCTTTAATTTTGGTAATGGATATTTTTTTCCCATCTCCTTCCATTTATGAACCCCGAGACGGTGATAAGGAATTAATTCTATTTCCGGGGTTTTCGCCAGACTTAAAGCATAATCAGCAAGATTATGTAACTCTTCTTTTGAATCATTAATACCGGAAAGAAGAACCCTTCGAATTACAAGTTTTGGAGTACCATTTTTTGCCCAGTTTTGGGCGATTTTTCTCCCAAATTCAAGCACCGGCAGAAGCATCCCTCCGGTAAGTCCTTTATGGAGCTTTGCTTCGCTTGCTTTTACATCCAGCAGCACGGTATCCGTTGCGGCAAGAAGTTTTTCGATATACTTCGGGTGGCAGGTGCCGTTTGTATCAAGAGCCGTGGTCAGCTTCATCCCGTGAGCCATTTTAAAAAGTTCTACTACAAAATCCGCCTGAAGAGAAGGCTCACCTCCGGACACAGTTATTCCCCCTCCATCTTTTTGAAGATAAGGGAGCAAGCGAAGCAACCTGTCATAAATGGAGTTCAAAGATATTTTCTCTGAATTTATTTTAGACCACGTATCACGATTCTGACAAAATTTACACCTAAAATTACACCCCGACAGAAAAAACACACACCGAAGCCCCGGACCGTCACGAGTCCCCAGAGTTTCTATAGAATGAATCTGTCCGGTTTTTTTCATTATAAGTTTAGCTCCAGTACAAATAAAACCGTTAGAATGTTACTAACGTTACAAGTTGCTCACGTACTACATTAATTACTATATTTGCAGAACTTTTATTGCAAACTGTTTACACATACAAACAAGCTATTTTGGTTTTTACAAAGCATCCAACCTTCCAAACATCCGACCATCAGTCTTTCCTTACAGTGCTTCATGGAACGTACGTTTAATGATCTCTTCCTGATGATCGCGCGAAAGCTTGGTAAAGTGAACGGCATAACCGGAAACTCTTATAGTCAGCTGGGGATATTTTTCCGGATGCACCATTGCGTCTTTAAGGAGCGTTTTATCCAGCACATTCACATTAATGTGATGCCCGCCTCTGGTAAAGTAACCGTCCAGAATCTTTATTAAGTTGGCTTTCTGTGTTTCTTTCTCAACGCCTAATGCTGACGGAACAATTGAAAAAGTATTTGAAATTCCATCCTGTGCCGCGTAATAGGGAAGTTTGGAAACTGAATCCAGCGAAGCCAGCACGCCGTTCTTCTCCCGGCCAAACATGGGATTTGCTCCCGGGGCAAACGGCTCACCGGACTTTCTGCCGTCCGGAGTGGCTCCGGTCACCTTTCCATAAAGTACATTGCTGGTAATAGTAAGGATGGATAGAGTCGGGTTTGCCCTTCTATAAATCGGGGTTTTTCTCAGCTCTGTAATAAAACTAATAACCAAATCCCTGGCTCTATTATCAGCTCTTTCATCATCATTTCCAAAGCAAGGGAAATCACCTTTTATTTCAAAGTCTTTTGTAATCCCATTTTTATTTCTTATAGGTTTTACTTTAGCATACCTTATTGCACAAAGTGAATCTACCACCACGGAGAAACCTGCAATACCAAACGCCATCAGGCGGTCAAGATTGGTATCCAAAAGCGCCATTTGAGCTGCTTCATAGTAGTACTTATCATGAACCCAGTGAATCACGTTCATTGTTTTAACGTATTGCTTTGCCAGCCAGCTGACAACATAATTAAAATTTTCTCTTACCTGCTCAGCGTCAAGATATTCTCCCCTTAATTTTGGGACATCAGGTATAACCAGTTCGCCTGAAGTCTCTTCACGACCTTCATTTAACGCCAGCAACAGCGCTTTCGCAAGATTGCATCTGGCACCAAAATATTGGATCTGACTCCCGGCTTTTAGCAAAGAAACACAGCAGGATATACCATAATCATCCCCCGCAATAGGCCGCATAAGATCGTCATTTTCGTATTGTATTGAACTTGTATTTATAGACATCTCTGCAGCAAACTTTTTAAAACCTACAGGTAACCGCGGAGAATATAATATTGTCAGGTTTGGCTCGGGAGCGGGTCCAAGATTTTTAAGAGTATTTAGGAAGCGAAAGTCTGTCTTCGTAACTTTAGTCCTGCCGTCACTCGTCATTCCGCCAAGTACGATAGTCACCCACACAGGATCTCCAGCAAAAAGCAGATCATATTCAGGAGCTCTAAGCTGACGGATTAGCCGGAGTTTTATGGTGAAATCATCAATCAGTTCCTGCGCTTTTTCCTCTGTAAGAATACCGGCCTTTATATCTCTTTCAATGTATATATCAAAGAAAACAGAAATAGGACCAATAGACATTGCCGCGCCATCGGATTCTTTTGCCGCCGCAAGATAAGCAAGATAAGTCCACTCTATTGCTTCCCTTGCATTTTTCGCAGAACGAGTCAGGTCAAAACCGTAGATTTTTCCAAGAACAATCATATCTTTTAGAGCCTGTATCTGATCCCCGACTTCTTCCCTCAACCGGATTGACATAGTAGACATATTATCGTCAATTTTATTAAAATCCTTCTCTTTTTCTTTTATAAGACAGTCCAGACCGTATAACGCAACTCTCCTGTAATCACCGATAATCCTTCCCCTTGCGTAGCTATCAGGCAGACCGGTAATGATACCGAGACTCCTGATTTTTTTCATCTCTGATGAGTAAACGGAAAATACCGCGTCGTTGTGAGACTTCCGGAATTTCGTATACACTTCTTTAAGTTTTGGAGAAAGTTTATAACCCCGGGCTTCACATGCCTTCTCGACAAGACGTACTCCGCCTATAGGTTTAACTGCTCTTCTTAGAGGTTTATCGGTCTGAAGCCCTACTATTAATTCATTTTTTCTGTCAATGTACCCTGCGCCATGCGAAGTAATCCCGCCTGCAACTTCAGTATCGATGTCCAATACTCCGCCTCTTTTTCTCTCCAATGCGTAGAGTTTTTCCACCTTGCGCCACAAAGCAAGAGTCCTTTTGGTAGCTCCCGAAAGGAAAGAAGCATCCCCTTCATAGGGATTAATATTTTGGTAAATAAAATCCTGAAGGTCAGTGCGCAGGGTCCAGCGGCCTTTTTTTAAACTTTTGACTTTTTTTGGCATAAATATACTCCTTTTTTGAAAAACGATTTCACTGATGCAAAATATGGTTCCAATGAACTAAAATCCGAAAATCTCTCCATCTTTATTTTTATACTTTCCTTACTTTAAAAAGTCTCACCGGTCCCAAAAGTCCGCTTGCTCGAGAATCTAATTCAAATTGAATCTGTCTTTCTTGATATGGTCCAAGTTTCCAACCCGGGTCTTTTCTTTCTTTCCAGTCCTTTAAAACCTCCGGAGAAGTCAGCCGGTTTGCCAGAGTATTTGTAACAATAATCCGTAATTTATTAACACCTTCTTTAAGCACTCCTTTTACAGGAAACACAAAAGGCCGCCATGCTTTTTTCCCGATATTTTTACCGTTAAGAAATACCTCACACGCGTAGGAGACCCCGCCAAGATCGAGCAAAAGCATTTGTTTTAACATATCTTTTGAGCAATTGAAATTTATACTATATTCAGCGTCGCCGGAAAAATCCTTCCCCAGTATTTTTCTCCAATCCCCCAATTGAACCGGAACGGCTTTCTTCTTTAATATTTTTATTACAAAATCATGTTTACCTGCCTCAAAGGACCTGACAGGGCGGCATTTCCATCCATTATTTAAGTTTAAAAGAACTGAGCCCGGGACCAAAGGAGCACTAATCAAAGATACTTTCTTTTTTGTAAAAAGAAAAACACAAGATCCCGCAAAAGGAAGAGTTACAGGAAGAAAACAGCTTCCGTTCAATTTAGAAATATTATCCAAAGCCCAGCATTTTCCTGATTCCGGATCAAGCCGCACCGGAATCATTTTCTCATTAAACCGGACATCCACCTCAATCCCGGATTCTCCTTCATTCGTAATAAAATATAATACAGCGTTTTTTAAAGAACGGCAGCAGACACGCAAGGTTTTACACTCCGGTATCACTCTTATCAACGGATTCATATGCTCGACCATTTCCTTATCCGAAGAAAAGACATTAAATATATTTCCGGGATTTTCACCTTTTCCTCCGCCTGATTTTGGCAAAGAATCTATAGAATTCACCTTCCCGCCTTTAGATGAGAAAATGGCTAATTTTTTCATTGATTTTTCCGAAATCCATTCTGTACGGGAAATCCAGATCGTATTATATTCCATATTCCCGACTTTGAGAGCGCCCTTGGTTATCTTTGTAGACGGACTTTCAAGAATATCATCATCTATAAAGTCAAAATCACACTGATTTTCCAGAAGTAATTTAACCAGCCTGTCATTTGATCCTGCTGTCTTCTCCATTTTTTTCCCACCCGCCCAAAGGTCGCGTACCGGATAATATACAGCTTCTCTAATCACCGGTTTTCCTGAACTTAAGAGATACCCGAGCCTGGCCGTATAACTATGATATTTTTCAATATATTTCCACAAAGGATTAACCGGTCCAAAATGAGGACGTAGTCCTGCCATAAGATGATTTCTGGTTGAAAGCGAATAACCTATAATAATCATACGATTAATGCCTCTGACATATTGATAGTCTGTTATCCACTTCATTTGTTCCAATGTTAAACCATTCCCATAAACTCCAAAGGATTCCGTAAAAGCCCATGGTTTATTCTGCTGATGCGCAACAGTAGAGGCGTACTTTGGAAAATGATGATTTTCTTTTCCCGGAAATATTTGCCGCCAGATAGCATCAACACCCGGAACATCGAACGCCCGTAATGTTCGCAGGATATGTCCATATCCATAGTAAGCTGAACCAAGGGTTTCATCTTCCCCCCCAAGATGTCCTCCGGAAAGCAAACCATTAAAACTGCACCACTTTCGAATCCGGTTAAAATAATTTTCTGTAAATTGTCTTGACCAAAAATCAAAAAAGTCAATACGCGCCTGCATATTTTTCACAGATTTTATTTTAAGGCGCTCGGCAAAGAGGGCGGGGAAGTATTCCGTTAAATCATACCCTTTTTCTCTCCTAAACTCCTCAAGCATATTATCAGTCCAGGGAATTTGTTTTCCGGGAATCACAGGAGATACCGAAGGTTCATCCGTAAAAGTTATATTAATAGTATTTTTAAAATATTTACCTACTGCTTTTTTATAAGCCTCATGTGTTAACTTAATAAATTGCTTAACTGCTTCCGGTTTAAAAAGATCCGGATAACGAATACCCGTAGAACCCCCTACCGGATAATACAAGGGAATGCTTTTAGCAGTATAAGTATCCCCGTCACATTCGAGAACTTGTTGTGCAAGGGAATTATCACTTTTAACTACTCTTCCGCAAGCACTGCCGGATGGCCAGCCTCCTTCGTCATATAGCCAGACATCCATTTTAAGCCTGCGCGCTTCCGTAATCGCCGATTTATAAAAGTCCAAATATTCTTTTGTTAAATATCCGGGTTTCATCAAAGTATTCATGCTTCCCGGTCTAAACTCAGGGGGCATGGGATGCGGGCACACACTTAAAGCCTTGTTTTTATGCATATCCCGCAGTTGTTTAATAAGAATACCTTTATCCACTAAATCATTCCAAAACCAGAAATAGCCCGGGTAATACAGAGGTAAAGGATTAACAAAATCTTTTGCATGAAATCCAACGTATTTTTTTGCTTTTTCGTAACTCATTCTAACAATACTCCTTAATAATCAGAATATTCTTTGTTTAACCAAATACTTTTTTTACGGCTTCGGCTATTCTTTCTTCAATATCTTTTCTGTCAGTCTTTTTATTCAAAAGCCTTTCCACAGAGGTCATCTTCAGGTTTTTTATCCCGCAAGGAACCATTAAATCAAAGACAGAAAGATCCGTACCTATGTTTAGTCCAAAGCCGTGAAAGGTTATCCAGCTTTTTACACCGAGACCTATAGAGCAAATTTTATCGCCTTTCACGTAAACGCCGGTAAAGCCCTGCCTTCTCTCGCCCTTTATGCCGTAGAAGGAAAGAAAGTCAATAACCGACTGCTCAATATCGCGCATGAATTTATGAACATCCCGCCCTCTGCTCTTTAGATCAAATATTAAATAGCCGGTTATCTGCCCGGGAAAATGAGCCGTAATATCCCCGCCCCTCTCAATTTCGATAACAGGAACATCCGACGGCATATTTAACAGGTTTTCTTTGCGGGCAGAACGTCCCAGGGTGATCACCGAAGGATGTTCCAACAGAATAAGTGTATCAGAAATCTCATTTTTTTTACGCTTTTCAATCAGTTCAAGTTGATAAACATGTGCTTTCCGGTACTCAACCAGGCCAAGTCTTTTAACTTCCATATTACGGCCTCTTGGGGTAATCTATCGCTTCCTTATGGACATCGTGAGCCGCTTCAAGCAGCGTTTCAGAAAGTGTCGGATGGTTGAAAGCAATTCTCTTAAATTCAGCCGTGGTGCATTCCATTTTTACCGCCATTGCCGCCGTATGAATAAGTTCTGTGGCCTCAGGTCCCAGAATATGCACCCCGAGTATACCGTCAGTTTTTGCATCAACAATAACTTTGGTAAACCCTTCCGTCTCCGCAAGTATACCAGCTCTGCCGCTCGCCGAAAAAGGGAATTTCCCGGTCTTTACGGCAATACCTTTGTTCTTTGCTTCCTGCTCCGTCAAACCCACACTGCCGATCTCAGGAGAAGTAAAAATACAACCGGGTATGACTTTGTAATCCATTTCGGTAACAATACCGCAAGCATTCTCCGCGGCAGTTATTCCTTCAGCCGAAGCAACGTAAGCCAGAAGGTATTTACCGGTAGCATCACCGACAGCATAAATATTCTTTGCTGAAGTTTCCATTTTTTCGTTAACTTTTATCTTTCCGTTCTCCAAAACCACCCCTGCATTCTCCAAACCCAGACCTTCATAGGACGCTTTTCTTCCTACACAAATAAGTATCTTCGCCGCGCTTATCTGTTTTTTTCCTTCAGGTGTTTCGACTTCAGCTGTATTTCCTTTTACGCCTAAAAGCTTTGCAGAAGTTAATATCTCAGCTCCCTTTTTTTTGAGAGAAAGCGTCATTGCGTTAGATACGTCCTCATCCTGGTTAGCAAGTATCTTAGGAAGCGCTTCTACGATCGTAACTTTTGACCCAAGCCTGTTAAAAAGAGAACCAAACTCCGTGCCAATAACCCCGCCGCCTATAACGAGCAAGGATTCCGGCACTTCTGTTAAATTAAGAAGTTCTGTACTGCTAACGACAATATTTCCGTCTATGTTAATACCGGGAATCAAAGCTGTTTTTGAACCCGTGGCAATTATGCACTTCTTAAAACTGACCATAGGTGTATCAGGATTTCCATAAATTTTGATATCATTTCCGGAAATAAAGCCTGCTTCACCTTTTATAATTTCAATATTGTAACTTTTTAAAATCCCGCCGATACCAAGCTGTAGTTTTTTTACGATCTTCCCTTTTCTTGCAGAGACCGCAGAAAAATCAAGTTTTGCCCCGGAGATCTCAATTCCGAATTCTTTTGCCTTTTTTAATCCGGACATAAACTCCGCGCTCGCTATCAAGGTTTTTGTCGGTATACATCCAGAATTAAGACAAACCCCGCCTATATCTGCTTTTTCTATCACCGCAACCTTAGCTTTAAGCTGTGCCGCCCTTATTGCCGACTGATAGCCGCCCGGACCTGAGCCTATAACAACCAAATCAAATTCTGCCATTTTACCCCTCACATATTAAATTTAATTTTTTCCAGTATATCCTTCACGCTGAACAAGAACTTCGCCGCATAAGCCCCGTCAATTGCCCTGTGATCTGAGGAAACTGTCATCTTCATGATCATCCTTGGAATTATTTCGCTTCCAACAAACACCGGAGTCATCTTCATCGCTCCCACAGCAAGAATACCAACTTGAGGCGGATTGATAATAGCCGTAAACATGTCAACATGCATCATGCCCATATTTGAAATAGTAAATGTTCCTCCCGCCAAATCTTCCGGGGTAAGTTTTCCTTCTTTTGCCTTTGCAACAAGTTCTTTTGATGCTTTTGCAATTTCAGCAACACTCTTAGAATCGGCTTTTTTGAGCACAGGAACAATTAAACCTCCCTCAAGCGCAACCGCAACACCAATATTAACATCTGCAAACTGCCTTATTTCGTTATTAACGAAATGTGAGTTAAATAGCTCGAATTTCTTAAGCGACCTTGAAACCGCATAAATGACCATGTCGTTAAAAGATATTGCATTGCTTGATTTTTCCGAACTCTCTTTGGATTTATCGCGAAGTTTATTTGCCTCTGTCATATCAACATCCATCTGCAGATAAAAATGCGGGGCTTCCTGCACGCTTTTTTGAAGGCGTTGAGCTATAATCTTTCTCATGTTGCTTAAAGGAATTACCTTGCAGCCGTCAGGCAGTTGACTTGAAGCATTCGGCGCTTGTACCGCCGGGACAACTCCGGAAAAAGGAGTAAAATTTAGAATATCCTTTTCGACTATTCTTCCGCCTGGTCCGGTACCCTTTATCTGCGAAAGATCAAGACCTTTTTCTGCGGCAAGCTTTCTTGCTATAGGCGAAACAAATATCCTTCCGCCGACAGTCTCAAGTTTAGGAGATACAGTCCCGGAAGTTACAGGAGAAGAATCTGCCGCTATTTCCGTCTCTGTTCCTGAAATAATATCTTTTTTCTGTTCCACCGGCAAAGATTCATCCATGGAATCGGCTATATAAGCCACAGGTTCTATCACCTTTACCGTAGCCCCTTCAGGATAAAGAATCTTTCTTAGTAATCCTGATTTTGGGGCTTCAACTTCAAAGCTGGCCTTATCCGTGGAGAGTTCAAAAACCACCTCTCCCTTTTCCACACGGTCGCCTTCTTTTTTAACCCATTTCCCGATGACACCTTCTTCCATCGTTTCGCCAAGCTTCGGTACTATAACTTTTGTGATCATTTCATAAGCTCCTTTACCGCGCGGATAATACCCTCTTTACTGGGGATTGCGAGCTTCTCCAGATTTGGAGCCTTCGGCATGGGGACATCTGCACCGCAAACTCTCACAACCGGAGCATCAAGATAATCGAACGCATTTTCCATTATTTTTGCAGCTATCTCCGCACCAAATCCTCCGGTCTTGCATGCTTCATGCACAATAATTACCTTATGTGTTTTTCTGACGGACGTAAGTATAGTTTCCATATCAAGCGGTGCAAGGGTCATGGGATCCACTACTTCAACACTAATACCCTGTTTTTCCAGATCTTTAGCGGCATCCAAAGCAAATAGAACCATCCTGGAATACGCAATTATTGTGACATCCTTACCTGTTTTCTTAACATCGGCCTTCCCCAGAGGAATAAGATACTCGCCCTCAGGAATTGGACCTTTTGTATTGTAAAGCATCTTATGTTCGATATAAACAACCGGGTTATCCTCTCTTATAGCGGACTTTAAAAGTCCTTTTGCGTCATAAGGAGTTGACGGCATTACTACCTTTACACCGGGTATATGAGTGAACCAGGCTTCAAGACTCTGCGAATGATGAGCACCAAGTGTCCGGCCGCAGCCCCCTTCAGTTCTTATTACAAGAGGTACTTTTACCTTACCGCCGAACATGTACCTGATCTTCGCTACCTGGTTATTAAGTTGATCCATTGCTATACCCATAAAATCAACATACATTATCTCAACCACCGGTCTAAGCCCGGTAATTGCGGCTCCGAGTCCGGCTCCTACTATCGCAGCTTCAGAGATGGCGGTATCCCTTACCCTCTCATCTCCAAATTTTTCATGGAGTCCTCTGGTCACAGCGTAAGCCCCGCCGTATATGGCAACGTCTTCACCCATTATAAAAACATTCGGGTCCCTGTTCATTTCCTCAACGAAGGCCTCATTTATAGCCTGCCAGTACATTATGTCTTTCATAACGCTCCTTTTTTAATATGGAATTTATAATTTACGATTTATTTAAGCGTAAAGGTCTTCATAAAGTTCACTGTTATCAGGAAGCGGAGAATCTATTGCAAACTTAGTCGCCGTGTCAATCTCACCTTCAACGAATTTATCAAGAGATTTAACATCATCCGCGGTCATATATTTTTCATTTATACACTTTGCCGAGAAAAGTTTAATGGGATCCTGATCCGACCAGTATTTTTCTTCCTCTTTGGTCCTGTACGCCCTGGGATCCGACCTTGAGTGACCGTAGTATCTGTAAGTCGCGGCTATAACCATCCCGGGCCCTTCACCTGCTCTTGCCCTCTCCGCATATTTTTTTACGACATCCCTTACCGCAAGGACATCCTGCCCGTCTACGTGTTCACCCGGCATATTATACGGTGCTGCTTTATGCACAAAATCCTGCACGGCAGAAGCTCTCTTCACCGAAACAGACATCCCGTAAAGATTATTCTCGCATACAAAAACCACAGGAAGCTTCCAGGTACCTGCCATATTTGCGCACTCATGGAAAAGCCCCTGATTGGTAGCGCCATCCCCGAAAAAGCAGAGGACTACATTACCTGTCTTTTGTATTTTCATTGAAAGCGCCGCTCCGACTGCTATACCAAAACCCCCGCCGACTATACCGTTTGCGCCAAGATTATAAGTGGACATATCAGCAAGGTGCAGCGACCCGCCTTTACCCTTGCAGCAGCCGGTTTTCTTACCGAGTATTTCAGCCATTAGTTCGTTAAGTTTTCCGCCCTTAGCAACACAGTGCCCGTGTCCCCGGTGTGTGCTGGTAATGTAATCATCAGGTCTGATCGCAGCCATCGCTCCTACCGCCACAGCTTCTTCCCCGGCGTAAAGATGAGAACCGCCTTCCGCGATGTTTTGGGCTAGCAAATCCATAATCTTATCCTCAAACTGGCGTATCTCCATCATCTGTTTCAGAAAATATTTCGCTTCTTCTTTAGTACAGTTCATAAAATGCCCCCTTTTTTAAAAAACGATTTCACTTCCGCCAATTATGTTAGGCGGATCTTTTGTCGAGATTACAAAACTACAAGATTTCACTGATTTATTTTATATTTCTAATTTTACGGATCCTCTTCTACTTATCTTTTATATCATGTTTAACATTATTAAATATTTTACTTTTTCATCTTTAATAGTTCTCTTCTGTAATCTTCGAACTCCGCTTCGTTTATTTCTTTCCACTCTGCTTTTGTAAAATATTTCATCTTACCGAGTATTTTTGCAGCTACTACAGTCTTCACCGATTCTTCCACTATCTGCGCCCTGTAAAGCGCCTGTTTAAGAGTCGGCGCGATTACAAACAGCCCGTGATTTTGAACGATTATTGCATTAAATCCGCGGCGGATAAATTGTTTCAACTTATCCGCAAAAGGAGCACCGGCAGAAGTCATGTATTTCATTACAGGAACATCAGAACTAATAATGGCAACCATTTCAGGATTAAACCCTTTTAACGTCTGTTCTGTCATACCCCACGCTACTGCATAGGTAGGATGACAATGGAGGACAGCCCCGACATCCTTGTTCGCCAGGTAGCAGGCAAGGTGAGCCAGTACCTCGCAGGACGGTCTTCTTTTCCCATCAACAAGCCTGCCGGTTTTAAGATCAACTCCCACATAATCTTTTGAAGAACAGTCAACAAAGGAAGCTCCTGAGGCTTTTATATATACCGTATTGCCGCATTTTATACTGGTATTACCTCCCGGACCGATAACATAACCAAGATCATCCAGCTTTTTTCCCACCTTAACAAGTTCCTTAAGCGCCTCTAACTTATTCATAAAAACTCCTTTGAGTACAAACTCGAAGATTAAAACTCTAAATTCGAAAAAACCAGAAATCAGCCATAAAACAATTTAGAGTTTTTGTTGTTTTTAAAATTTCTTTTTTCTTTTTCTATATTATTCTCTCTTTTATATTTTCATTTCTGATTTTTTCGAATTTGCTTCATATGTTGTACTTATATTTATAGCAGCTCCAGTGCTTTCTCCGGAGTTGCATCTTTCCCTACTACTAACTTTGAATAATCCTTTATCGGGTCTGTTTTCTTACCGGCTCTTAAATAGAACTCGTTTCTTTTTGGCCTAAGAGGTAAATGCTTTACCGCCCAGGCACTGTCATACCCTATATCAAAATATTTTGCAAGGATAGTATGACCGTAAACAAGGTATGCGCCGTCGAGAAAATCACTCAGGTACGGTTTTAACTCCGGAGTATTAAAATCATCAACCTGTTTCAATCCGGCCTTATTCATCTCTGTTCCGGCTATTACCGGAAGGGAGAGTTCCTTTGCGACGTTCATTACCAGCTTAAAATTAGAGTACTTAATCTCTTTTTCTTTTTGGTCCTTCAAATTCCAGTTACGATCAGGAACTATATTTAACACAACTATCCCTTTTGCAATAAGGTATTCTAAAAATTCCTTAATATCTTTCTCGCCTTCAGAAGTTCCGTCAAGGTAAGCTGCTGTGGGAAGCGCGCCCTCTGATTTTATCATTTCTATAACTTCTTCCAGAGAAGGAAAATCTGCACCGGCATTATTTGGACTACTTGAAGCTTTTTTAAAGAATTTAGACCTGATGACCTCGGCAAGCTCAGCCGGCTTTTCTAAAAGCAGTTCTGCTTTAGTTCTGTCAATACCCAGCTTTTCCGCCCAGTATTCCGCGATCCTATTCTTTTCAATAAATATTTTTTCTGATTTATTTATCAGTGCCGCAAGAATATGTCTCTCAGTCGCATTACCTTTTGGAGTAAGAGGCAGTACATCGCCTTCGTAATCAAGCGCGACCTCTTTCAAATCCCTGTTTACTCCGGCAAGCCTGGCAATATTACGTTCTCTTGCAATCCCTGCAAATTTTTTAAGAAGCAGTGAAGATTTCGAACCTTCCAACGGTTCTTTATAAAAACCAGTTCCCATAAAATAAAACACCCCGGGCTCGCCGGGAGAGTTTATTACTTTCGAAGCCATCTCTTTGACAAATACTCTGGTCTCAATACCGGCCACCGTTCTAATGCCAAGTATACGCCCGGATTCCAGCATTTCAGTGACCGCATCAAGGACATCAAAATCCACGGAACCAACAGCGGCCAGACCTTCGTTATACGCCATCCATGCAACTCTTTCCGGAGAATACCCGTAACCGTTAAAAGAGTAGAACGTATGGCAGTGAAGGTTCACGAACCCTTTATTTTTTCCGGGTTCAGGAACAAAATCTTTTTTTAATTGCTTTAGAGCTTCAAGACGTTCCTTTTTGCTAAAACTATTCAGCTTGCTTTCAACCTCAATTTTCGTCATTATCTCATTTCCTGTCCGCCGGTGACATTGATTGCCTGTCCGGTCATATAGGAAGCATCCTCTCCCGCCAGGAAAACTACAACATTGGTTACATCATCATACGTGCAACCCCTTTTCAGGGGTACCTGATCAATATACTTTTGTCTTACCTGTTCCTTTGTAATTCCCCATTTTTTCGCATACTGCTCGTAAAGACTGTTTACCCAGAGCGGTGAATCTAAAAGATTACCGGGACAGACCGAATTAACCCTTACATTAAAAGGCGCCAGGTCCAAAGCTATCGATTGTGTTAATCCGATACCGCCGAACTTTGAAGCCGCATAGGCTGAACTCCTGAAACTGCCTTTTTTTCCGGACTTGGAATTAATCTGAATTATTGCGCCGCTTTTTTGTTCCTTCATAACCTTTGCAGCCTGTTTTGCGCAGATAAAATACCCAACCAAGTTAACATCTATCACCTTTCTCCATTTTTCAACGGAAAAATCCGCGATATCTTCAGCAATTAATATTCCGGCATTAGAAACCATTATATCGAGCCGGCCGAACTTTTTAACCGTTGCTAAAACAGCCGCGCTTACCTCTTCTTCCTTTGTCACATCAACGTTAAAAGCCAGTGTTTCAACTTTATATTTTGTATTGACTTCCTTCGCTACTTTTTCCACGTTATCTTTATTTATATCGCAAGCAATAACAGAACAGCCTTCGTACCCGAATCTGTGAGCAATGGCCTCGCCAAGTCCCTGGCTGGCCCCAAAAACAAGAGCTATTTTACCTTTGATTCCGGATGACATACTGTTTCCTTTTCTTCAAAATTTATTTACCAAAAATATCAATCAATCTTAATTACAACCTTAAGACCTTCACCTTTCTTTGCGGTTTCAATTCCTTCCACTATTTTTTCAAGAGGGAAAGTATGCGTGATGAACTTTTCGGCGTCAATCTTGCCTGACGCAAGCAGGTTCATTGCTTTTTCAAACTGCACCCGGTAAGAAGCAAAAGCACCATAGACCGAGATCTCGTTATAATGAACAAAGTTAGCGTCAAACTTGATGTATGGATTATCTTTGGGCAGACCCGCAAATAAACTCACACGCCCTCTTTTTGCCGTCATAGCTATAGCTTGTTCCTGAGCTGCATTTACACCGCAGGCAACGACAACAACATCCGCGCCAACTCCGCCTGTTAATTCCTTTACGGTCTTTACCGGATCATTTTTTGCGCTGTTTACGGGAGTAATTCCTTCAAATCTCTTCGCAAGCCCCAGTCTTGTTTCAGAAACATCAAATAATATAACCCGCTTTGCCCCTGAAGCCCTGGCAACCTCAGCATGCATGCACCCAATAGGTCCGGCTCCAATCACCACAACCGTATCGCCTTTTTCAACTTTCAGATAATCCTGTCCGTTTATAACGCAAGAAAGCGGTTCTATAAGCGACATGGCGGGATAACTCATATTCTCAGGAACTTTAAGGATGTTGTTGCCTTTTACAGCTTCAACGGGAATAATTATATATTCAGCGAATGCACCGGAATAAAAATACCCCAGATATCTGGGTGTATCACAAAGATTGTAATGCCCTTTTTTGCAGTAAGAACATTTCTGACATCCGACTGAAGTAACGGAGGTAACTTTCTCTCCTTTTTTAAAACCTTCAACACCTTCTCCAAGTTCCCAGATCTCACCCGCTATCTCATGACCAATTACCGCAGGAGGAACAACATTCGCTTGCCCGTGATAAAATATTCTTCCGTCCGTCCCGCAGACAGCACAAGCGTGAACTTTGATAAGAACCTCTCCTGCTTTTGGAGTTGGAGTAGGAATCTCTCGTATCTCAATTTTCCCGGGGCCAAGATAAACTGCTGCTTTCATATTTCCTCCGCTTAAGAAGTTATGTGAAAAACTCATACAAGTATTGGTTTTTTTACTTAATTATTTATTTTACCATGCATATTCAGGTTAGGTCAAGTCTTGAAATCCAAAAAATTACTCAAATTTCCCTTATTTTTACAGGATAATATTCCAATAAAAACACTAACAGTTTTGCAGGATATATTTTTTCAAACATCATGATAGAATCGATCAGCAAACAACTGAAGTATGAGTGGTTCTACTTCGTTTTTAGGGACTCGATAAAAACATGTTATTAAACAGAATTTTCTGCTAAAATACTTATTATAGGTAATAAATCAAAGGAGATTTATCGAAAATGGCGGTCATTGCTTTGTTTGTAATATTATTTATCGTATTGATTCTGCCTTTTACCGTAAAAAAAGTAGAAGAAGAGCTGGAGTTATTCCTGTTTATAATGGGTGTTTTGGCCGTTTCTGTAACTTCACAGTGGTCTTTAAGCATTATTGAAGAAGCTCTTGTTGAGCCGATAAAAATCACCGCCGCGGTGCTTATTGCAGGTTTATTATTTCGAGAACTTAAGGTTTTTATCGAAAGATATGTAAATCAGACAGTCAAAATAACCGGTCTCAGATTATTTTCTTTCCTGCTGGTATTCTTACTTGGTTTAATTTCCAGCGCTATTACAGCGATTATAGCCGCGCTTGTACTCGTTGAAGCTATTACACACTTAAAGCTTGATAAAAAACATGAAACAAAACTTGTAATTCTCTCCTGCTTTTCAATAGGATTGGGAGCCGCGCTTACGCCGATAGGCGAGCCTCTTTCCACAATTGCAATAGCAAAATTAAAAGGAGCCCCGTATTTTGCAGGTTTTTGGTTTCTGGCGGCTAATTTATGGTTATATGTAATTTCTTCTTTATTAATCCTCGGAGCAATTGCAGCGTACATTTCAGGAACTCATCTTTCAAAAGGATCAGGTTTAAAGGTGCAATCCAAAGAAACATTTAAGGATATACTTATGAGAACAGGAAAGATTTATCTTTTCGTAATGGCTCTTGTTTTCCTGGGGACCGGATTTAAACCGCTAATTGACAACTATATTACCGCGATCTCCCCTGAAATACTTTACTGGATAAATATCCTTTCCGCCGTTCTTGATAATGCTACTTTAGCCGCAGCGGAAATAGCTCCGAGCATGAGTCTATATCAAATAAAGTCAGCACTGCTCGGTCTTCTCATTGCCGGCGGAATGTTAATCCCCGGAAACATTCCCAATATAATTGCCGCGAACAAACTTGGAATCAAAAGCAAAGACTGGGCGAAGTTCGGAATACCGGTGGGACTTTTGCTTATGATACTCTTTTTCATTCTAATAATTCTGATAAAGTGACATAATTTCAACCACTAGTCTATAACAATCACTAAGATCTAAATTCTAAGCACTAAACAATTAAAAATAAAGTTCTAAATCTTAAACAAAATCATTGCAATTATATTAATTCTTTTGTTTATTGCTTAATATTTAGATATTTTCTTTTTGTTGTCGAGTAGAACTCATAACTACAAGTCCCCTCGCAGAACCGTACGTGAAGTTTTCCCTCATACGGCTCTTCAGTCAAACATCCTCATACGGAC
>MFGV01000062.1:35371-43703 GCA_001778375.1 Candidatus Firestonebacteria bacterium RIFOXYD2_FULL_39_29 | reverse complement strand
AAATAGGATATGGCAAATCTAAACGGGCACGAAGTTGGAAACGACGGATACAGCCAAGAAGAGCCTGTAATCACTACGTCACCGTTCTACTCGACGCCGGGCTGGCGGAAACCTCAATGATGATGTATTTGTGGAAGAAAAATATTTGCCTTGAAAAAGTCAGGAATTTTGTCCCTGTTTATCAAAGAGCCGATCTGGATTGGGTAGGGATCGTAAAAGCGACTAACGGGAACGGATGCTGGGGCTTTCCTAAGGGAGCGACTTTGAAAAAAGGTAAAAAAGAATTTGAAAACTGTGTGAATTATATTATAAGTGAGGTCAAGAGGGTGGAGAGGATCTATAGGAGCAGCAAGGACAGCAAAAGAAGCAAGTAAAGCAAGTACAGTAAGTGAAACGAGAGAAGAAAAAGCAGCAGGTGAAGAAAGTGAAGCAGGAACCAGGTGGAGTAAGAGATGCAAGGACAGGACAAAATATACCTTCCTCCGGTTTAGAGAAAGGGGAAGGGAACGAGGGAAAAGGAAAAAAATTATGAAAGCAGTGGTGAAACTTCAAAAAGGGAAAGGTTTTGTCGAGTACAAGGATATGCCTGAGCCTCAAATTACAGAAGATGAGGTTCTGATAGAAGTAAAAGCGGTGGCGATATGCGGGTCGGATATACATATATATCATGATGCCCACCCGATGTGGCCGCCTATGATCATGGGACATGAATTTTCGGGAGTTATCGTAAAGACCGGAAGTAAAGTTAAGAACTGGAAAGTCGGGGACAGGATATCCAGCGAAACCAAGACAAAATCCTGCGGTTTATGCTTTTTCTGTCAGACCGGTAACGCGCAGATCTGTCCTGATAAGAGGCCCTTTGGAATAGGAATAGACGGGGCGATGGCAAAATATGTGGCAGGACCGGCAAAACTCCTTCATGTTCTTCCTGATTCCATTTCTTTTGAAGCGGCTTCACTTTGCGAGCCTATTGCAGTTTGTGTTCACGGCCTTTTGGAACGGACTAAAGTTACCGCAGGCGAGACGGTTTTTGTAAGCGGGGCCGGACCTATCGGTCTAATAAGCGCCATGCTGGCAAAAGCGGCAGGGGCGTTCGTGATTGTTTCCGACCTCTTTGACAATAAGTTAAAAAAAGCGAAAGAACTCGGCGTTGATGTTATAATAAATCCGAAAAATGAAAATGTTGCGGAGAAGGTCAATGGGCTCACCAAAAATCTGGGTGTTGATCTGGTGGTGGAATGTTCCGGAGCGGCGCCGGCTATAAAGACAGCTTTTGAACTGGTGAGGCGTCACGGGAAAATATGCGCTCTCGGACTTAGCGGAAAACCTTCAATTGAAATGCCCTGGGATGTAGCGATATTTAAAGCGCCGAAAGTGACTTTCTGTTTTTCCTCAGGCTGGTCGGCCTGGGAAACTACGATAAAAATGATCGAGAGAAAACAGATATTCCCGGAAAAAATAATCACGCACAAGCTCCCTCTCGAAAAATGGAAAGAAGCGTTTGAAGCCATAGAAAAAGGTGAAGCGATTAAAGTCATTCTAATGCCTTAGGACGACCGGAGGTTTAGAGGGTTGTCCGCCAATTATATGAGGCGGATCTCTGGTAGAGATGTTTGGAGGCTTGGCAAGGAAAAAAAGTTATTAAGGTTTTTAAAGTTTAAAATCTTTGAAGGATATTTTTGTAGTTAAATCAGTAAAATAAGTTTTTTCAAATTTTTTTATCAGCGGAATCCGGTAGTACTGCAATCGGTGAAATCATTTTTGCAAAAAGGAGAAAAAGGTCATGGTTAAGAAAGTTGTAACATTCGGTGAAATAATGCTCAGGCTCTGCCCTCCGGGGTATTTGAGGTTCAGCCAGGCAAGGTCTTTTGACGTGGTTTTCGGGGGAGGAGAGGCCAATGTGGCGGCGTCTCTGGCAAATTTTAAGATCCCTGTGGATTTTGTAACCAGAATACCAAAAAATGATATAGGCGAAGCCTGCCTCTCTTTTATCAGGAGCTATGGAATAGGTACAGAACATATAGTAAGAGGCGGCGACCGTCTGGGGATATATTTCCTGGAAAACGGCGCGATGCAGAGGGGAAGTAAGGTGGTATATGACCGGGCTAACTCCGGTCTGGCTACTATAGAAAAAGGGATGATAGATTGGGATAAAGCGCTGGAAAATGGAGACTGGTTCCATTGGACCGGAATAACTCCAGCAGTCAGCCAGGGCGCGGCTGAGGCTTGTCTGGAAGGGGTTAAAAAGGCAAAAGAGAAAGGTCTTACTGTTTCCTGCGATCTGAATTACAGGGCTAAACTCTGGAAATGGGGCAAAAAAGCAGGAGAAGTCATGCCTGAGTTCCTGAAATACTGCGATGTAGCTCTCGGCAATGAAGAGGATGCGGAGAAAGTTTTCGGGATAAAAGCTCCGGAGTCGGATGTTTCCTCAGGCAAAGTCGAAGCCGAACAGTATAGATTCGTAGTGGAAGAGCTTAAAAAGAAATTCCCCAATTTAAAAAAGATAATCATAACTTTGCGGGGCAGTGTAAGCGCCAGCCATAACAGCTGGTCGGGACTTCTTTATGACGGCAGTAAAATATATATTGCACCTGTTTACCAGATCACTCATATAGTGGACCGGGTCGGAGGCGGGGATTCTTTCATGGGCGGCCTGATCTACGGGCTTAGAACTTACGGCGAGGACTTGCAGAAGGCTCTTAATTTTGCCGTTGCCGCTTCCTGTCTCAAACATAGCATACTCGGGGATTTTAATATAGTAACTGTAGCAGAGGTGGAAGGTATTATGAAAGGTTCGACGTCGGGACGCGTTTCGAGGTAGTGAAAATACGTTTGAACGTTACACGTTTTCATGTTACTAACGTGGAAAAAGCAAAAGAACAATGAAGTGCAGATGAAAGCTAAAGAGAAGCGGGAAAAGAAAGATAAATTATCCCCAACCATACCTTCCCCTTATTTGAAAGGGGAAGTAATCGAAGGAAAGGAGAAAGTTAAATGGCTAAGTATAAAAGAATACAGGTGAATAATGCGATAATGGAAAGCGGGCTTGTTCCGGTGTTTTTTAACAAGGATTTGGAGGTTGCCAAGAAGGTTGCGAAAGCCGTGGCGGAAGGTGGTTCTAAGGTCCTGGAGTTTACCAACCGCGGGGAGTTTGCCTACCAGATATTCGGCGAGCTTGTAAAATACTGTGAAAAAGAAATTCCGGGGCTAATCCTCGGTGTCGGTTCAGTCGGGGACCCTTACACAGCTTCACTCTTTATCAATAACGGTGCGAATTTTATCGTCGGCCCCATGCTAAATACTGAAGTTGCGAAGATATGTAACAGAAAAAAAATACCTTATTCTCCGGGGTGCGGTACGGCAACGGAAATAGCTAACGCCGAAGAAATGGGTGTGGAGATCTGCAAGATCTTCCCCGGCGCGGAAGTAGGCGGTCCGGGCTTTGTTAAAAACCTCCTTGGGCCTATGCCGTGGAGCTCGATTATGCCGACAGGCGGAGTCGAAGGGACAAAAGAATCCATTGATAAATGGTTTAAAGCCGGAGTAGTCGCCGTCGGAATGGGTTCAAACTTGATCTCAAAAGATGTTCTGGAAAAACAGGACTGGGAAACGCTTGCTAAAACAACGGCAAAGATCCTTTCCTGGATAAGGGAAGCAAAAGGCGTTCCGGTGTTTACCGGTATTGAACATCTGGGTTTATATCCCAGCGCTAAAGCAGACGGAAAAAAAGTGACTGATTTTTACGCCGAGATGTTTGGTTTTAAAGCTAAAGAGGGCAACTCCTCTTTCTTTGTATCCTCGAGCGGAGCAGGCAGGATAGAGGTAATGAAGGACCCGGTCAGTGATAAGATCCATGTCGCGGTCAAGGTTTCCGATTTCGAACTTGCCTGTAAAATTCTTACAGACAAAGGTATCGAACTTGAAGAGCCGAAGGTTAAAAGCGACGTAAAAGCGGTCTTTCTTAAAAAGACGGATCCGCTAGGGAATAAGATCCATCTGCTTTGGACAAAGTAGAAGCAAGGAAAGCAAGTGAAGCAAGTGAAGGAAAAGAAGCAGAAGAAGCAAGGACAGGAAAAAATTGATTTGACCGTAAACGGTACACGGTAAACTGTAAACTACAAGTTTCCAATTGCAAGCAGTTTCGCAACTCTTCGTTCACCCGGATTGTTTTTTTGGGGACGAAAATTCTTAGGGTAGAGGAAAAGACATGAGCGATAATTCCAGGATGATAGATTCAAAGAAGATGAATGATTTTGTTTTCAAGGTACTTGTTAAAGCAGGAGTTAATAAAACAGACTCTAAGATAGTTGCAACTTCTCTTGTAGAAGGAGAACTCTACGGGTTCTATTCGCACGGGGTCATGAGGCTGGCGCATTATTTAAAACGGGTAAAAGCCGGTACTATTAAGAAAAATCCAAAGATCAAGATCGCAAAAAAAGCGGGCTGCACTTCTCTTGTTGACGGCGGTCATGGCTTTGGTCATGCGATCTCTATGACAGCGGTAAAAGAGGCAATCAAACTTGCGGGTAAGTTCGGGGTTGGGATGGTAGGTGTAAAAAACAGTTCCCATTTCGGTATGGCCGGGGTTATCGCTCTGGAAGCCGTAAAAAAAGATATGATCTGTATAGCGATAAGCCACACTGATGCTTCGGTGGTCCCTTTTGGCGGAAGAATTCCGGCGATCGGCACCAACCCTATATGCGTAGCCGTTCCCTGCGATAAAAAATATCCGGTGCTACTTGATATGGCAACAAGCGTTGCCTCATTAGGCAAGATAATAGTTGCGAGAAAAAAAGGCGCATCTGTTCCTTCAGACTGGGGTGTTGATGCGGATGGTGTTCCTACAACTGACCCGAATAAGATAGTGTATTTGCTCCCCATGGCGGGTCCCAAAGGATACGGTTTGGCTTTTATCGTTGATATTCTCTGCGGCCCTTTAACCGGCGCTCTTTTTGGCGTAAGACTGCCCAAGATGTACGGTGATTATAATAAATTCAGGATGCTCGGACACATGTTTATCGTGATAAACGTGAAGAACTTTGTACCGCTGAAAGAGTTTAAGAAAAACGTCGCTCTAATGGTGGATGATATTCATAATATCCCGCCTGCAAAAGGCTTCTCCTCGGTAATGGTTCCCGGAGAAAGAGAGTTTGCCTCCTACGAGAAAAATAAGAAAACCGGCTTTTCCCTGGCGGAAGAAACCTACGCAGATCTTGAAAGTATTGCGAAGGAGTATGGAGTACCGCTCAATATTCAGCAAAAACAGTAAGGACAGCAAGTAAAGCAAAAACAGAAAGTGAAGAAAATAAAGCAAGGACAGGAAAAACAGGGAATTGATTTCTAATGATACTCTGCGAAATATTACGGTAAACTGTAAACTAGTTAACTTTTCTAAAGGGAGCTTCGATATGAAAAGAGTTGTGTTGGTTGTTATAGGGGTTTTTTGTATTTCCGGGGTTGCTTTTGGGGCGGAGGTGTCGAAAGTTTTAAAAGAAATTAAAGGACGGGATGCAAAGATAGAAGCTCTGGCAAAAGATGTAACGATGGTAATGGATTCTAAAATGGTCTCGCAGGATATGGAGATGCAGACTAACATGAAGGCTATAACAAAAGGCAAGAAGAGAAGAACAGAAATGACTATGATGGGTATGAAAACCATAGTCGTTAATAACGGCAGTGAGATCTGGATGGTAAGCGCTCAACAGGGAAAAAAGAAGATGAACAGTGAAAGTGAAGGAGGTCAGACTCCCTTTGGTCAGGCGGACAATATTAAAGAAGATGGCTTGAAGGTTTCGGAAGGAACCGTTAACGACAAAAAGTGCTTTATCCTGGAAGGTCAGGATAATCAAAATAATCAGTGCAAGTGGTATTTTGACAGCGCATCCTTTGCTCTTCTAAAATATGAAACAAAAATGAACGGACAAAACATGGTGCTTGTAAATTCCGGCTTTAAAAAAGTAAAAGGTGATATTGAAATGCCCTCTAAAATGGAGTTTACAACTGACGGCAAACTCACAATGTCCGGTGTGGTTAAATCCATAGAGTTCAACAAGGGAATTAAAGATGAAATTTTCGATGTGGATTCGATAAAACAGGAAGAACTTGGCAAGATGGATATGGAAATGATGATGAAAATGATGAAGAAGTAAGGGAAACAAGGAAAAGCAAGGGAAGTAGGAGAAACAAGAAAAGTAAGGAAAGAAGGAAAAGAAAACAAAGGAAGCAAAGCAAGTACAGATTGAATATAGTTGATAAAAGGGTGCCGTGTAAAAGCCGGCGCCCTTTTTCTTTTTTATATTCTTTAAATTTCCATTTACATCTGCTACAATACTATTACTAAATTAATTCACTGAGGGGTGAAAAGATGCTTTCAAAAATTTATTCTGCGGCTACTTATGGTATTGAGGCTTATGTGGTGGAAGTGGAGGTGGACCTTTCTCCGGGACTTGCCATTCATTCCGCGATTGTAGGTCTTCCTGATGCGGCGGTTAAAGAGAGCCGGGATCGGGTCAAAGCGGCGATACGTAACTCCGGTTATGATTTCCCGTATATGAGAATGACCGTAAATCTCGCTCCTGCGGATATAAAAAAGGAAGGGGTGGGTTTTGACCTTCCCATTGCCATCGGGGTACTTAAGGCAAATGAAATTATAACCGGCGATACCAATGAATATGTAATACTCGGGGAGCTTTCGTTGAACGGGGAAGTTAAACCGGTAAAAGGCGTTATCTCTATTGCCATGGCGGTGAAAGAGAGTAAATGCCATAAATTGATTCTTCCTTTTGCAAATGCGGACGAAGCGGCTGTTATTTCTGAGATAGAAGTTTATCCCGCTAAAACCCTGAAAGAAGTAGTTGCTATACTGAACGGTCTGCATAAACCTTTAAAACACGCTATTAATATTGAGGAAACTTTCAATCATGCGCAAAAATACGAAGTGGATTACAATGAAGTAAAAGGGCAGGAACATGCAAAGCGGGCTTTTGAGATTGCCGCGGCAGGAGGGCATAATATTGTAATGGTCGGTTCTCCCGGCTCAGGAAAAACCATGCTGGCGCGCCGCCTTGCGACTATTCTTCCGGATATTACATTGGAAGAAGCCATAGAGACAACAAGGATTCACTCCGTTGCGGGTTTGCTCGGAAAGAAAAAATCAGTTATTACGGTGAGACCCTTTCGAAGTCCCCATCACACAGCCAGTGATGTATCATTAGTCGGAGGAGGAACATTTCCCAGACCAGGAGAAGTATCCCTTGCACATAACGGTGTACTCTTTCTGGATGAACTCCCGGAGTTTGGAAAAAGCGTTCTTGAGGTTTTGCGCCAACCGTTAGAAGACGGTTTTGTGACAGTCACAAGAGCTGCCGCAGCAGTTACCTATCCTGCCAGATTTATGCTTGTAGCCGCGCTTAATCCCTGTCCTTGCGGTTACTATGGTGACGGGAGAAAAGGCTGTAAGTGCAATATGCATGAGATACAAAGATATCTTAAGAAAATATCAGGCCCGCTTCTTGACAGGATAGATATACATATAGAAGTACCCGCCGTGAAGTACCAGCAGTTATCAACTGAAGCAACCGGTGATAGTTCAGAGCTTATAAAGAAAAGAGTGGATGCTTCAAGGAATATTCAACGGGAAAGATTTAAAGGATTGAAAGTATTTTGCAATGCCCACATGAGCTCGCGGCATATAAAGAAATTCTGCGGTTTGGATGAGGAAGGGCACAGCTTACTTAAGACCGCTATAGATAAATTTAACTTAAGCGGAAGGGCCTATGACAAGGTCCTGAAGGTAGCCAGGACGATAGCGGATCTGGAAGCTGAAGAAAGTATAAAGGTACAACATATATCGGAGGCGCTTCAGTATAGAGGGTTAGATAGATATTTCTAATAAGAATTATACGAATGACGATTTGTTGTCATATAGATTAAAAATCAAATAACAAAATCAATTAACAGGATTTACAAAAACATTCAATTAGGCTATAATAAGCCTAGTATTGTATTGTTCAGTATCTAAATGGTAAATAAATATAGCTAATGGAGACTAAGTATGGGAAATGATGTTGATAGTTTTATCAGTGAAATGATGGAATATCCAAAAAAAATAATGAAGAAATTTGGGAGCCCAATAGATGAAGATTTGATGAAGCTCAACTTGGATATGCCTCATGTTGCAATATTGGATATTATTACTCATAGCAAAATAGAACCTATGATGAGTGAAATAGGAAAGAAGCAAGGTATCTCCAAGGCCATGATCACTCGTATAATAGATACAATGGAGGAAAAGGGATTGGTTTCAAGAGTTGAAGATCCAAAAGATAGAAGA
>MFGV01000062.1:34751-35362 GCA_001778375.1 Candidatus Firestonebacteria bacterium RIFOXYD2_FULL_39_29 | reverse complement strand
ACAAATTAAAATCATTTTTAGAATCACTAAGTTCTTCAGATAGAAATTTGTTTGTTAATGCAATGAGGGTTACTCATAAAATATTTGATAAATATGGTGATGAAAGTCCAAAAAACAATTAAGCAATGATTTTATGTAATACTTGTGATAAGATCACAGGTATGCTATCTCGAACTTTTCCAGCAATGTTTTAGCTAGTCCCTTCACGATTCAACCTTTAGTCTGCCAATGTTCAACTCCAGAAATATATAAAATAGACTTGACAAGATTAGTATAGCGTGTTATACTGTTTAATAAATAAACTATCTATTTAAGAAACGGTATACTATGTATACTATGGGAGGCGGAATATGAAAAACAAGGATATCGAAATCTTCATAAATGAGATGATGGGGTACCCGAAAAAGTTAATAAAAAAGCTTGGTGGTTCTATAGATGAAGATTTGTTGAAATTAAACTTAGGGATGCCTCATTTTGCAATTATGGATATTATTTTAAAGAGTGACATTGAGCCTATGATGAGTGAGATAGGAAAGAAGCTGGGTATTTCCAAGGCCATGATTACTCATATAATAGATACAATGGAGGAAAAGGGATTGGTTTCAAGAGTT
>MFGV01000062.1:16935-34732 GCA_001778375.1 Candidatus Firestonebacteria bacterium RIFOXYD2_FULL_39_29 | reverse complement strand
AACAAATTAAAATCATTTTTAGAATCACTAAGTTCTTCAGATAGAAATTTGTTTGTTAATGCAATGAGGGTTACTCATAAAATATTTGATAAATATAATGATAAAAGTGACGAAAACAAGTAAGCGAGGGACCTAAAATGAAAGATACAGATATTGCTTTAAAGAAATTCAGGTATTTTATGCTGGAATTTATACCTAGGACTTACAAACAATTAATGCCAAAAAATGACATGTTTGGTGATACCATTACGGTTTCTCAAATTAAGATATTAATGCTGTTTGATAGATGTTTGATATATAAGATGACGGAAATTTCCACATTATTGTCTATTTCTCCTGCTTCGGTTACTCGTAGTGTAAATAAATTATTAAAAGAAGGCTATTTTCAGAGACGATCTGATAATAAAGATAGAAGAGTAGTTGTAGTGGAATTAACAGCAAAAGGAAAGACATTATTGGCCTGGATTGTGAAGTATTACGAAAATAAAATTGCTGAATTGTTAAGTGGTCGAAGTGAGAAAGAAAAAGAAAACTTTTGTGGCTTGATTAATGGAGCGGTTATGTTATCCGAGTGTGCCGAGCATATGATGAATAACCAAATATTGACGCATGATAAATCGAGCCAAATTTCCGAAAAATAATTTAAATTATAAAGGAAGGTGCTATGAAAACAATAACGAATAATTGGATTGTTGTTTGGGGTTTTGCGATATGTATATTATTGCCTGGAGTATGTTTTGGTGAAAATGCTCTCACTTTTGAAGATTATTTATCTCAGGTAAAAGTAAAGAATCCTGATATAAAATCTGCGAATCTTTTTATAGATTCTATGGGCAAGAAGGTACTGCAAACGGGAATGGTTTATTCTCCAAGGCTAATTGGTGATTATTCATTTATAGATGACAGAAGCGGTTCAAGTTTGGGATCAACACTTCAACTAAATGAGACAGTTACAAATGTGTGGGACCTTAGCGTAAGCAAAAAGTGGGGTTCTGGCACAACAACAAGTGTCGGTTATTCAAATTCTATTAATGCTTTAGATCTTCAGTCTCCTTATGAAGTAATTCCGGGTGTTAGTTTGTCTAAATTTACGGCTTATGACATTCAATTTTATGCGAAAGTAGAACAATCGTTAATTAAGGATTTTATGTCAAAATATACAGAAGCGGGAATTAATAAAAATAAAGCAAGCGTTAAATCCGCCCAATATATTCAAATTTACAGTGCACAACAGATACTTTTAAAAGCACGCTCCATATACTTGGCGTTGTCTCTTTCCAGAGAAATTGTAAATTTTAGGAAAGCAGAATTACAGCGTGCCGAAGAAATATTGAAATGGAATGAAAACAGGGTTAATAATGATCTTGCAGATAAAGCGGATTTGTTGCAGGCAAAAGCATTTTTTAGGCAACGTCAGTTGAACCTTCAATTAGCCGTGGAAGATGAAAAAAAGACATGTTTGAATTTTAATAATATGCGAGGAAAATCATCAGATTCTGTGGAGGAAAATATAAGTGTCTTAAATGATATTGTTTCAAAGTATTCAAATGAGAATCTCACGCCTAAGGGACAACGGGCAGATGTACTTTCTGCTAAAAATACCAAAGCAAGCAGTGAGTATTTAAAGCTTGAAACAGAATATAGTTTATTGCCTGATTTAAATGTTTACGGAAAAGCGTCGTTGCATGGGCTTGATCTTTCAAATTCTGGTGCTTTTAACCAGGCAATCGGAGTGTATAAGCCTACATATTCAGTTGGTATTAATCTGATTGTGCCTTTAGACTTTTCTACGCCGGAGACTGTTAATAAAGGTTATGAACTGGATTATCAAGCATCAATAGAATCATTAAATAAAGCAGAGATATCATCAAAAAACGATTGGATAAATTTGACAGAAACCTGGAAGAATGTTAAAGAGCGAATAGTCTCTTCTTTAGATATAAAGAATATACAGACAGAAAGACTTGAATATGAGCGGCAAAGATTCCAAAAGGGAAGAACAACAATGTCTCAAATGGTAAATACTGAAAATGATCTTGATGACGCGACATTGAATTATTACCGGTATATTGTCGAACAGATTAGCATATATTTTGAGGCTGAGTTATATAATACCCAGCCCATCGAATAAAGGGGGTTTTATGAATTTAGCAAGTTTATCAATAAAAAGGCCATCGTTAATTATGTCTTTGGTTGTATTAATGCTTGTTATTGGATATATCTGTATGAATCGTATGAATGTTGAAATGTTCCCGGATATGACGTTTCCTATGGTCAGTGTCACAACGATATATTCCGGAGCCGGACCAAATGAATTGGAAACCCAGGTTTCGAAGGTATTGGAAGAGCAAATAAGTACAATATCAGGGTTAAAGAATGTTACTTCAACAAATCAAGACGGGGTCTCCGTAGTGCTGGCTGAGTTTCTTTATGAAACAGACGCCACATATGATGAGCAGCAGGTCAGGGATAAAATTTCACAGAGTAGAAACAAGCTCCCTGATGGGGTAGAAGAACCTGTCGTAAAGAGAGTTGATCCAGCCGACAGGCCGATTCTATCTTTAAGTATGTCTGCGGATCTTCCGCCTGCAAAATTATATGATCTTGCTGATACAACTGTTAAGAACGGGTTTGAGCAGGTACAAAATGTTGGAAAGGTTGAGATAATAGGCGGAACAAAAAGGGAAATTCATGTAATACTTGATAAGAGAAAACTTAAAGAATATGAAACAAGTATTTCTGCCGTTTCCTCAAAAATAAGCGGGAATAGCCAGAATATTCCAGTGGGAAAGGTGTCTCAGGGAGCTCGTGAATTGACATTCAGAAATATCGGCGAATTTCAAACTGTTAAGAAGATAGAAGATGTAGTCGTAAACTTTGTCGGCAGTGATGTTCCTGTAAAAGTAAAAAACCTTGGAGAAGTTAAAGACACGGTAGAAGAAATTAAGACAATTGGTTATCTGAATGGTAAATCATCAATACTTGTAAATATTTATAAGCAGTCTGGCACAAACACTGTTAATGTGGCCGATAGTGTTCTCAAGAAGACGAATAAACTTAACGATAGTCTTAAAAATATACAGGGATCTCCTAAATTAAATATAATTAAGGATAATTCAAAGGCGATAAAACTTAACTTGGTGGATATGCAAGAAACCATTTATATCGGTATTTTTCTTGCCATTATAGTAGTTTATTTATTTCTCGGCAATTTCCGTTCTACCTTTATTACAATCCTTGCCATTCCTACTAGTTTAATCGGGGCTTTTATTTTCATGTATTTATTTGGTTTTACAGTTAATATAATTACTTTGATGGCATTGTCGCTTGCCGTGGGATTATTGTTGGACGATGCTATTGTGGTAAGGGAAAATATATTTCGACATATGGAGAAGGGCGAAACTGCTGAAAAAGCCGCACAAACCGGTACAAATGAGGTTATGCTTGCTGTCATAGCAACAACATTAACAGTTATTGCAGTGTTTCTTCCGGTAGGTTTTTTACAGGGGATGATGGGGCAAATATTTAAACAATTTGGTCTTACAATGGTTTTTATCATGTGTATTTCATTGTTCGATGCTCTTACAGTAGCTCCTTTACTTTCTACATATCTTATGGGTAAGGTAGTCCCTAACGGTAAGAAAAACAGATCGTTTTGGTCGGCGATTATACATGCACCTGCAGAATGGTTTAATAAAGTTCAGGATTATATGGAAAACATCTATGAAAAAATAATCAGAGTTACTCTTAAACATAAATTATTAACAGTAATATCAGTAATTTTGATATTTATTCTTAGCCTGAGTACGGTATTTAAAATACCAATGACATTCATGTCAGCTCAGGAAAACGGCGAATTTAGTGTAGATCTACAGGCAAAGCCGGGAACATCATTATCTCAGATGAATACATATACTTTAGAAATAGATGATCTTTTGAGGAAGGAAAAGGATATAGAGTTGGTGTCGACGACAGTCGGTAATTCAAATGGGGAGAGCAATGTAGGATCTTTATTCGTAAAGATGGTCCCATTTAATAAAAGGAAAGTGACGACATCCGGCATGAAAGAACACATAAGAAAGTTTCTTATCCCTTATAAAGATGCTCTTAATCCAAGCGTAAATGACGAGGGCATGGGCGGCTCAAAATCTTTTGATATGGTTTTGACAGGAAATGATCTTGATGAACTATCCAAGATTGCGGATTCTCTTATGATTAAATTTAAAAATATTCCGGGATTGGTTGATATGGATTGCAATTATAAACCCGGAAAACCTGAATTCCAGATTAAAATGGATCCTGAAAAAACGGCTAAATTTGGTGTTCAATCTGTTTCGGCAGGTATGGAACTTCGAGGAGCTGTTGATGGTATGCTCCCTGGTAAATACCGTGAAAAAGGGCTGGAATATGATATCAGAGTGTTGTTACAGGAAGATCAAAGAGATATGAGTAAAGAATTTAATTCTATGTATGTGCCTAATGTTAATATGCAATTAGTAAAACTTAAAAATATTGCAGATGGTGAATTGACTTCAGGTCCGCAGAAAATATACAAAAGAAATCGTTCGAGGTATATTGAGATCACGGCAAATCTTGATAAAACAGGAGCCATTGGTAATATTACTTCAGCGGCGAAACAGATCATGGTAAATGAAAAACTGCCCGAAGGGGTAGGTTATGAATTTACAGGTTCATCAGAGGATTTTTCAGATTTAACAAAAAATATGATGATAGCTGCTGTCCTCGCTGTTATTTTTGTGTACCTTATACTGGTAAGCCTGTATGAATCCTTAATTATTCCATTTACTATTATGACAGCATTACCTCTTTCAATTATTGGGGGACTATTAGCGCTTTTTGTGACAAATCAAGGACTTGATCTGTTTGGTATGATAGGTTTTATTATGCTGCTTGGGCTTTCAGCAAAGAATTCGATACTGCTGGTAGATTTTACACAGAAGCTTATGAGGAGAGGATTGTCAAGAGAAGAATCATTAATAGAAGCCGGCAAAACCAGATTTAGACCTATTCTTATGACTACTGTCGCATTAATCGCAGGCATGTTGCCGCTAGCATTAGCGCTTAGTGAAATGGGGAGTTTCCGGAAAAGTATGGGTATTGCGGTTATCGGCGGATTAATAAGTTCAACTTTTCTTACACTTATTGTAGTCCCGGCAATATTTGGTTATCTAGACACATTCCGTTTATGGACAAGAAAATTATTTGGAAGACCTGCGGAAAGAAAAATTGATTTGGTTAAAGAGTAAAAGGAGGATATATGGCTATCAAAAATGTAAAAGTATCAACAGGTACGGCTTCAACAGCGGGAAGTGTTTCGCTGGCGTTGAAGAGCAGTATCAGCAAGGAAAAGTTGCTTAAAGAGATCGAGAAAAAGGCGTATGAGCTTTTTCTTAACAGAAAAGGCCGACATGGGAATGATTTGAATGATTGGCTGGAAGCGGAGAAAATAGTTAAGAAGCAGTACAAAATATAGGACTGGAATGATATGTGATTGTTTTTGCCTTTTGGTAGTGACCTGCCTATTTAAAAATGAATTTTCTTTCTAAAACGCGTTGTAATATAACGCTAAATCCTTCCCCCTATTGTACTATGGTCATCGATGTTAGCTTAGTTGGAGGAGGGACATTCCCAAGACCGGGGGAAGTTTCCCTGGCGCATAACGGTGTTCTCTTTTTGGACGAGCTCCCCGAGTTCGGAAAAAGCGTTCTTGAGGTTTTGCGCCAGCCTTTGGAAGACGGTTTTGTGACAGTCACCAGAGCCGCTGCAGCTGTTACTTATCCTGCGAGGTTCATGCTCGTGGCAGCGCTTAACCCGTGTCCCTGTGGATATTATGGCGATGGCAGGAAAGGTTGCAAATGTAATATGCATGAGATACAAAGGTATTTGAAGAAAATATCCGGCCCGTTATTAGACCGTATTGATATACATATAGAAGTGCCTGCGGTGAAATACCAGCAGTTATCAACCGAAGCCGTAGGCGATAGCTCGGAGATGATAAAGAAAAGGGTGAATGATGCGAGAAATATCCAGCGGGCAAGATTTTCGGGGACGAAGATCTACTGCAATGCTCATATGAGTTCACGGCATATAAAGAAGTTTTGCGTGTTGGACGAGGAAGGACATAGCCTCCTGAAGACGGCTATAGACAAATTTAATTTAAGTGGCAGGGCGTATGACAAGGTGCTGAAGGTATCGAGGACGATAGCTGATTTGGAGAAAGAGGAGAATATAAAGATTCAACATATATCCGAAGCCCTACAGTACAGGGGATTGGATAGGTACTTTTAAATTAGAGGTTTGGATGGTAAGATGGTTGGGAGGCTTAGCAAGAGCAAAGGAATTAGTCAAAAAAGCAATGTGCAAAAAATGCATATTGCAAAATTTAATAAGCTGGTGTGAGTGTTAAATTAATAGTCAAATGAATAGGCAGTTCTATTGACAAATTAATAGACATATGGTATACTTGTTTTAGAGGTGATGAAAATGATTACTATAAAAGCAGATACAACGCTGGTCGGGGTTTCAGAGCTTAGGAATAATATTGATAAGATAATAAAGGCAACGAGATATAACAATGTTATTCTTGAAAAGAGGCATAAACCGGTATTGGCTATTATGTCTATGGTTAAGTATGAGAAACTGCAGGAGCTTATTGAAGAACTTGAAGATAGGGAACTGGGATACGTTGCTCAAAAAAGAATGCAAAAAACGAAACTTTCTGAATATATAAGCCTTGATGAGGCTGAAAAACGGGTTGGGTTGAAAAAATGATATGGCAAGTCAAGATACATCCGCTTGTTTTTTCTGAAGACTTCAAAAAGATAGATAATGCTGATGTCCAAAAGATCATCAAAGCTATCCGAAAAAAACTTTCTGTTAATCCCCTGGAATTTGGCTCCCCGCTTAAAGGCAATCTTAAAGGTTTGTACAAGCTTAGAGTTGATTTTTATAGAATCATATATCAGATTGATTCCGAAAGAATCATTGTGCTTGTTGCAAAAGTGGGCAAAAGAAAGGATTTTGAGGTCTATGATGAAGTTCCAAAAAGGATGAAGCAAATATTGCCGGGAAGTTGAATGATAATTGTCTGCAACTTGTTCCCAAATGGAACAAGTTTAAATGAAAGGTTCGCACATAGTTAATTGAACAAGGGAATAATTATTGTTTGAATCATATAATGAGATAGCCCAGAAGTATAAAAAACCTGCACTTAAGTATGAAAGAAGCCTGATCTCGCTTGCCAAGAAAGGAAAAAAATCAGCAAGAGACGAACTTCTTTATTATCAAATAGGCTTTTTATTGTACAGGGTTAAAAACATACTTTATCCTTCTGTATTGAAGTACTATGGTGAAGATATTCTTCAGGAATGCTTTGATTTAGCTTTAAAGAAAATTGACACATATAATTTAAGATACAGGGATAAAAAAGGCAATTTGAAGCCGGTTTACTTCAGGTCCTATATTTGGAAAGGCATTACCGGTGTTATTGTCAGTTCGATAAAAAAAAGAAAAGAAATCCTGTTTTCGGAATTATCCGATAACTATGAAAACACAATTTAAATACTGGTTTTATAGTCTGTTATCCTCTATAGCTGGTTGCGAATGTCGCCCTGAGGCCAGATTTCTTAAAACAAGCAAATCAGCCTTAAATAATAAAACTAAATCCTTCCCCCTATTGTAATATGGTTATCGATGTTAGCCTTGTTGGAGGCGGGACATTCCCGCGTCCCGGAGAAGTATCACTGGCGCATAACGGAGTACTTTTTCTGGATGAACTCCCGGAGTTCGGGAAAAGCGTTCTTGAAGTTCTTCGCCAGCCTTTGGAAGACGGCTTTGTGACAGTCACGAGAGCCTCTGCAGCAGTTACGTATCCCGCAAGGTTTATGCTCGTTGCCGCGCTTAATCCGTGCCCGTGCGGGTACTACGGGGACGGAAGGAAAGGCTGCAAGTGTAATATGCACGAGATACAGAGGTATCTGAAGAAAATATCCGGCCCGTTACTCGACAGAATTGATATTCATATAGAAGTTCCTGCCGTGAAATACCAGCAGTTATCAACGGAAGCAACCGATGATAGTTCTGCGCTTTGGACGAAGAGGGTCACAGCCTACTCAAGACTGCTATAGATAAATTTAATCTAAACGGAAGAGCATACGACAAAGTGCTGAAGGTATCAAGAACGATAGCGGATTTAGAAACAAGTGAAAATATATTAGTACAGCATATATCTGAAGCACTGCAGTAAAGGGGGTTGGATAGGTATTTCTAAAGGAAATTACAGGAATAATGTCAGTTTTCGGAAGTTGCAGGAAGAAATAAGATGCTTGACAGCATGTTTCATATTTGATACACTATTGTCATAATTATGAAAAGCAAGATAAACCTTTTAGAACAGCTAAAAATGTTGCCCCATTTCGATAAAAATACTGTATATCAGCTTGGCATGCAGTTGGGGCTTGAAAATACAACGATTGACACTTATATCAGCAGATTTATAAAACACAAAGAACTGTTACAGCTCAAAAAGGGGCTATATGTGACTATGGATTATTTTGAAAAAAACAAATCAGAGATTTCATATTCGTTTTATCTTGCGAATATCATCCGCACACCGTCTTATGTTAGTTCGTGGACTGCCTTGCAGTATTATAATCTCGCTACTGAAGCAATTTACTCCGTTACTTCAGTTACACCAAAGGTCACAAGAGATTACCGGACAAAAGCAGGTAACTTTGCCTATCAGTCGATTAAAAAAGACCTTTTTTCGGGTTTTTCTTTGATAAAAGGAAAATTTGATTTTTTTATAGCTTCACCATCAAAAGCGTTATTTGATTTGTTGTATTTTAGAACTCGTCAGTTTCGCGGCATTAAGACAGAGAAAATTAAAACATTGATAGAAGAACTGCGGATAGATATTGATGAAATGGATAAGGATGAACAGAAAATATTTTATAAAATGATAGAAAAATATGAGTGAACAGATTTCGACAATGCTAAAAAGAAAACTTGATGATCTTGGCGGTGTTGACGCTGAAACACGTCGCAATGCCTTCAAGGAAGAGCTGCAGTTTTATATTCTAAATTTCATTTACCACCATCCGGAATACAAAAAGTGGATTATGTATGGTGGCTCCGCTCTTCGCATAATACACGGACTTGATCGTATGTCTGTAGATCTGGATTTCGAAGTTTCTTTCGCGATAACGGAGAAGTTTTTAGAGGAGTTAAAGAAAGAAATTGAATACTACTTCATTAATACATATAGAGCCGGGGCCGATTTTCTTACCGTAAAAATAGCCAATGGCAGAGGGCTTCTTCTGAAATTTCATGTCGGAGAGGAGTTAAGCGCCGGGCACACGTCAAAACAGGTGCATGTGAAAATTGACCTCAACCATTTTATGCCTCCTAAAACCGTTACTGAGCGCCGGCCGATAAATCGCGATCAACTTTCTTTTGTCATTATTACCTATAACATGTCTGCGCTTATGGCGAGTAAACTTGCCGCTATTTTTCTGCGTGGTTCCCGTCGCGAAGGGAAAGAGATTTTTGAAGAAAAAGGGCGTGATATCTATGATCTCCTCTGGTATATGGGCAAAAAGGCAGTGCCGGATTTCGATTATCTCATAGCCAAAAGCATTGATATAAAAGATCCGCGCGTACTTTTTGACAAACTAACTCTTCAAATGAACAAAGTGAGTGATGAAAATCTCAAACAGGACCTTGAACCTTTATTTGTAGAAAAAACCTATATTCAGAATTGGCTCGCAAATTGGAGAGAGAGCTATCTGCTACTTTTGGGCGAATATAGTATCAATACAGTAACAGAGCTTGAAGATATAACGGTGCATCAGGATTTTTATACCGACAATTATTCTTTTGTATATCGGTATAAAACGGAAGAGAACAGAGCCGTGCGGATTATCTATACTATCAGCGATTATTGGATTGAGGATCGCGAGGGTGATTTAACGACGAAAACAAACGAAAAAATAATCCAACTGGTCGAAGGAGAGATGAAGAATCAGTTGAGTAATAAATTAAAGCAGTATGTTGCCTTGTTCTATGAGAAAACAGAGGCATATTTAAAAAAAACAAATAGAATAATGCTTGGCAATAGTATAGCCACCAAATTTATCCGAATGACCGCCAACAATTTAAATCAGAAAGAACAGATTCTGCTTAATAAATCTGCTCTGCTCTCCTGTGAGTTAGATGATTTATTAAAATAAATATGATTTAGTCAGAGTGCTTATGCAAAAATGGGTTAAAGACGGATGGCTTGTAATGACAGATCTATCTAAACGAGCAAGGTCATACGGTTTATCGGCACAATATCGGCAATTTGTCGGAAATTTAACGGCAATAGATAAGTAGAAAGACAGGATACCATAATTAAACAAAAAAGAGTTGATAAAAGCAATTTGCTTAATTTGGTTGTAGATTAGATATTTTCAAGAGCAAAGAAATTAGTCAAAAAAGCAGTGTGCAGAAAATGCACGTTGCAAAATCTGATAAGTCGATTCACTCAGTCTTGACACTTTTTGTCGCAGAGAGCAAATCTGCTGACAAAGAGCGCATGATTGGTCTAATACTTATGTTATTGAAAAGATAAAGCAAAAACTATGTGTTCCGGGAAATAATTATTGTTTGAATCATATAACGAGATAGCTCAGAAGTATAAAAAACCTACACTTAAGTTTGAAAGACGCCTGATATCACTTGCAAAAAAAGGAAAAAAATCAGCAAGAGAGGATCTTCTGTATTATCAAATGGGGTTTTTATTGTTTAGAATTAAAAAAATGCTTTATCCTTCTGTATTGAAGTATTATGGTGAAGATATTATTCAGGAATGCTTTGATTTAGCTTTAAAGAAAATTGACACATATAATTTAAGATACAGGGATAAAAAAGGCAATTTGAAACCGGTTTACTTCAGGTCCTATATTTGGAAAGGCATTACCGGTGTTATTGTCAGTTCGATAAAAAAAAGAAAAGAAATCCGATTTTCAGAAATGTTTGATAATTATGAAAACACAATATAACTGCCGGTTTTCATCTATACTGCCAGTACTATTGCTGACTTTTTTATGGTTCCTCCCGGATACTTTCTAATATTTTATGACGTTAGACCGAAGAAACCCCGGGTACTAAACCCAAAGAGTCCTTTTAAATATACAATAATGTACGGCTAAAGATATTTGCAAAATATTGACTTATTTTCATCGGAAAGAAATGAGAAAAAAGTCAGAATAAACACGAATTAACCACTTCTGAAGTATAAATAATATATGTAAAATCTAATATCGGAATATGATCTTGATAAAATGTTCACAACGATCAAACGACTTGATTGTTGGACTTTAATGCACAACAGGGGGAAATATGGGTAAAGAAGGAACGAAAATAGCAGGAGTAGATGTTAAGGATTTGATAAAGGATTTAAACAGGGCATATTGCGATGAATGGCTTGCTTACTATTCATGGTGGTATATGTCAAAAGTTGTTACGGGCCCGGGATATGAAGATATGAGCGAATTTTTGGAGAAAATATCTAAGGACGAAGAAGAGCATGCGTCGGAAGTTGCTACCAGGATAATAGAATTAGGCGGACTGCCTACTTCTAATCCGATGGAGCTTGAAAAGAATGCGAACGCGCTATATCCTAAACCGCCCAAAGGAACAGCGGATTATGACGGGATTATAAAAACAGTAACAGAAGCGGAAGCAGGCGCCATAGATGTTTATAATAAAATTGCGGCAAAAACTTTCGGTAAAGATCATGTTACATATCAGCTTGTAACACATATTCTTGCCGAAGAAGTTAAGCACGAAGAGATGTTTGAAGATCTTCTAAGATAGTCTTAAATGTGCTGTTTCTTATGGCGCAATATTGTTAATGTTAAAAATGGCGTATGGAATTCTTATATGGAGGAAAAATGAACGTAAAAAACAGATTAGAGATATATAAATGCTCGGTTTGCGGCAATGTTGTAGAAGTAATATTTGCGGGTGGCGGCGAACTTGTTTGCTGCGGTAAGCCGATGATATTGCAGATAGAAAACACGGTGGATGCGTCGAAAGAGAAACATCTGCCGGTGATAGAAAAAACGGCGGATGGCTATAAAGTTAAGGTGGGCTCAGTTCCCCATCCGATGGAAGAAAAACATTTTATAACAATGATAGAGTTAACCGTTGACGGTAATGTTTGTACAAAGATACTGAAACCCGGGGAAGCACCGGAAGCAATTTTTTGCGTTAAAGGTTCTGTGGCTTCTGCAAGAGAATACTGCAGTCTTCACGGCCTTTGGAAAGTTTAATAGCATAATACATGTTTCTTTTTGAGGATAAAACCGGGATAGGTATCGACAACCTTGAAATTGAGTGGTACAGGGTCAGCAGCAGGGGTAAGGCTTTAAAGCTTACGGCTGCGGAGCACAACCCATGCCTGACCGGTTACTTCGGGGGGTAATATTTGTTTGATAAATCGAAACAGTTATGATAAGATAAATTACATTAATTATGTTGGTTTTTCAAGGAGGTGTAGATGGAGATGCAAATGTTTCTTTTATCTGTTATTGCTGTTTGCCTGGTGATTTTGACAGTATTTCTGGCAGTATTCTTTTTTTATTTAGGAAAGTTATTAAGGATCATAGGGGAGATTGCTTCGAAAGTTAATAAAAATATGGACAAAATAGAAACCATAGTTAATGAAGTGGAAAATATTGTGCAACAAGCAAAAGAATCTGTTTTGCGTGTTTCTGAGTTTACTAGGAATCCTCTTACTGGTTTTTTATCATTTATAACAGGGATAATACAGGGATTTAGAGCTAAAAAAAGAGATGATACTGAAGATTTTGATACGGTGTAAAGGAGGAAAATTATATGTCAGAAAATAAAAACGTTTTGAACGGAGTGATGCTTTTTGTGGCGGGGGTTGTAGTCGGCGGTGTTCTTGGAGTGTTATTTGCTCCACAATCCGGTAAAGACACAAGAAAGCAAATAAAAAAATGGACTGATGATGCAAAAGAAAAAGCCCAAGAATCATTCAGCGAGTTAGTAGAAAAAGGTGAAAATCTGGTTGAAAAAGGAAAAGAAAGATATAGTAAAATAAAAAAAGCAGTAACAGAGTAATAAATATTGATTTACTTTCGAAAATAATTTAATAGTTTCTTAAAGTTAAATAGATAAATGATAGAGGTGCCATCCGAACTTATGTTTGGATGGCATTTTTTAATGTATTATTCATATCTTTTTCTGGGAAAGCGCAATGCAAAAAAATTCTTTACATATAGGTTATCTTAGTGTATATTACAAATAAATAGTTTATTCCAGATTTAATGAAAAATAAATTCTTATTATTCCCTCGAATAATAAAAGTAATTCATTATTCCAATAAAGAGATAATGACTCAGAAAGGACAGTGATAATATGCCGAAATATAAAGACTTTGATCTTCCGGTAGAAGTATGCGGGGTAAAATTTAGAAATCCCTTCTATGTCTCCTCCGGCCCGACTACAATGACCATTGAGCAGGTCGAACGGATCCGCGACATGGGTTGGGGCGGAGCCAGTTTAAAGCTTACGGTTTATCCTCTTCCATATATTAACCGAGTGCCGAGGTATGGATATTACCCGGACAAAACTTTTCTTTCTTTTACGGCTGAAAAACGACTTCTTCTTGATGAACTATTAAAACTTATTGATAAAAGTAAAAAACGGGCGCCTGAACTTGTAATATATGCCAATATAACTTATGCCGGGGAAGAAGGCCCTTCAGGCTGGGCAAAAATGGCAAAACAGTGCGAAGCAGCGGGTGCCGATATAATTGAGCTTAATATGTGCTGTCCGAACATGTCCTTTAATGTCGAAGTTTCAGGAAAAGATACAGGCGGACCGAAAACCGGTGCCAGCATGGGAAAAGAAAAAGAAGTGGCTACCGAGGTTGTTAGAACGGTTAAAAATGCCTTAAAGATTCCGCTTTTTGTAAAACTAACTCCTGAGGGTGGACAGATTGCCCAGATAGCAAAATCTCTTTTCAGTGTCGGCGCAGATGCCGTCGGCGGTACAGCCAACCGTTTGGGAATACCTCCTATAAATCTTGATGCTCCGAATCGTTCAATGTATTACCTGCAGAAAGAAATAGGTATGGCGTGTATGAACGGCCCCTGGCTTAAACCGCTTGGACTTCGGGATGTTTATGAAATGAGAAAATCAGTTGGGCCTGATAAAATACTTACTGGTGTCGGAGGAGTTACCAATTGGAACGATGCCGTTGAGATGGCTATGTGCGGAGCGGATTTAGTCGGCCTTTGTACCGCCACCATCGTATCCGGTTTTGGATTTATGCCTGAGTTTATTCATGGCGTAAAGAAATACATGAAAGAAAAAGGCTATAAAAAATTCCGTGATATGAGAGATCTTCTTGTTCCGGAGATCACCTCTGCTCCGAATCTTACTATATATGAAGGTCATGCCCGTTTAAAAGATACCCGTCCTGTAGCGCCTTGCGTCTATACTTGTCCCAATTCGGTTCCGGCCCAGGGTTATATCAGGAGAGTGGCCGAGGAAGAATTTGAAGAAGCATATCAGCTTATAATGTCAAAATCCCCCCTTCAGTCAATTTGCGGTGAGATTTGCGACCATCCCTGTGAAAAGGAATGCACGCGCGGTATTAAAGACGAACCGGTTATGATCAGGGCGATTAAGCGTTTTGTTTTGGATATCGCGGAAAAAGAAGGCTGGAAGCCTAAGATCTTAAATAAAAAAGGAAAAAGTAAATTAACAAAAGTCGCTGTTATCGGCTCGGGGCCCGCGGGAATTGCCGCTGCTTATGATCTGGCCCGGGCGGGATATAAGGTAACTATTATAGAAGCGGCTTCGAAAACAGGAGGCATGCTTCGTTATGGTATTCCGGCTTTTCGTCTGGAAGAGAAAACGCTGGATAAAGAGATCGGTGTTATAGAAAAAATGGGCGTGAAGATTTTAACCGGAAAAGTTTTTGGAAAAGATGTTACGCTTGCTTCCTTGCGAAAAGAAGACTATAAGGCGTTTTTCCTCGGTATTGGCGCGGCCAAAGGCATAAAGCCCGGTATTCCCGGAGAGGATGCAAAAGGGTCTTTTATTGCAATAGATTTCCTGAAAGATGCAGCTGAAGGTAAAAAACCAGAGATCGGTAAGAAAGTTGCCGTGATCGGCGGCGGATTTACGGCCATGGATTCGGCCAGGACTGCCCGCCGGCTTGGCGCGGAAGAGGTTTTTGTATTATATAGAAGGACCAAGGATGAAATGCCTGCGACTGAGGAAGAGGTTCAAGAAGCAGAGGAAGAAGGTATAAAGATAATGTACCTTGTTTCAGCCAAAGAAGTTAAAATAGAAAAAGGCAAGGTGAAAGCTGTCCGCCTTTTAAATTATGTTCTTGGGCAAAAAGACTTTAGCAACAGAAGAAAACCTGTTGAAGTTCCGGGAACCGAATTTGACCTGGATGTTGATTCGATAATATTTGCGATCGGTCAGGAAGCTGTTTCCGGGGAAATAAAATTATCCAAAAAAGGCACGATTGAAGTTGATGATAAAACCTGCCGGTCTTCTATGAAAGATGTATATGCAGGCGGAGATTGCGTTCTGGGACCGAAAGATGTTATAAGCGCCGTGGCTATGGGTAAGCGCGCTGCGGTTTCGATCGATAAATACCTTTCCGGAAAAGATGCTTTCCTTGAATATCCTCCGGCGCAGGTCGAAGTTGATAAAGAAGCTGTTCTTATGAGGCATGGTCAGGAACCAAGGTTTAAGAGGCAACACGAAAATAAAACAGCTCCTGAAAAGCGTGTTGAAAATTTCCGGGGGTATATAAAAGTATTGACCAAAGAAGAGGCCGTTAAAGAAGCAAGCCGGTGCATGGCCTGCGGCTGCGGCGAAGGCTGCCAGATATGTTATGATATCTGCAAGATGTTTGCCTACAAGCTAAGCGACCAGGGCAGGGTAGAACTGGATGAAGAAAAATGCGTTGCCTGCGGAATGTGCCTCCATCGTTGTCCAAATGATGTAATAGAAATGATACAAACTTCAGATGGTGTGAAACAGAATATTAAGGTTAAAGCAAAATGTTGCGTGTAAAAGTTTTTACGGCAAGTTAAATCAACAGCATCTACTTTAAAACAGGAGGAACATTATGGCAAATGTATTGGCAGGTACCCCGGCCCCAAAACTTAGCAGCAGGCTTCGTGGAAAACAAATTCCGCATATCGGTGTTTTAAACCGCGACGAGTTGGAAGAAATAATTACCCTTGGAGAATGGTTTAGGGAAAACCGGTATGATATGACATATTCAGACCTTTTAAAGGGAAGGATCCAGGCGCTTTTATTTGTTTATGAATCTACCAGGACTCGCCTGGGTTTTGAAACTGCCATGGTACAGCTCGGGGGGAGCAATACTTATCTTGCCGTAAAAGATACACAGATGGGAAGAGGGGAGTCAATTGTAGATACTGCGCGCGCCCTAAATCAATATGTTGACGTTCTTTCCGGCCGTCTCTGGAAGCAGGAGGACATAGATCTTGCATGCCAGAATATGGATGTTCCGGTCCTTAATGCCTGCACTCCTCAGGATCATTCGACTCACGTACTCGGCGAACTTATGGCTATTAAACAAGCCAAAGGAAAATTAAAAGGATTAAATCTGGTTTATACAGGTATGGCTAGGGGTATTTTACATTCATTTATCCGGGTCTGCCCGGTACTTGGAATTAATCTTAACCTTGCGATTCCTGAGTCATATGCTAAAACAGTAAATAAAGATATTCTTGCCGAAGGTGTAGCACGGGCAAAAGCGGCAAATACAAGGCTGGATATTGTTACAGATCTTAAAAAAGCCGTAAAAGATGCAGATTTTATTCAAGCCAGTACGTTAATGCGCAGCATGCTTGCCGGTGAGCAGTCGCCTGAAGAAAAAGCGGTTGATGTTCCCAAATGGACAGTTACCAATGACGTTCTAAACTGCGCAAAAAAAGATGTACTATACAGTCACTCCGGTCCCGCGCACAGAGGTATCTGCGCTACGGATGAAGTTATGGACGGCCCTCGCTCAATAATCCCGCAGGAAGCGCGTAACGCAATTTTCTCCAAAAAAGCCCTGTTGGCATTAACTGTTAAATAAGAGTATTTTTGATCATTCATAAAAATTCTCCGGACCAGATTTACGCCTGGCATGGAGAAGTGCTACTCAATGAGTAACTCATAATTTATTGACTTTATCAGCCTTTTATAGTATATTCAAGTATCGTCCGGTTTAACCCGGACGGTTTTTGTTGAAGGTTAATTGGTGAAAGCATAGATTCTTTGGTAGCTCTCCGCCTCCGGCGGACGACTGTCGGAAGGTATCAGCAATGTCTTCTTTAAGCGGAGAATTTTATGTTGTTTTATGTGTATGTTTTAGAAAGTCAACTAAATGCAAAAAGATATATTGGATCTACGTCTAAAGATCCTCAAATAAGGCTTAAAGAACATAATAACGGCAGTAATAAATGGACAAAGGCAAATAAACCGTTTGTTTTGATCCATGTGGAAGAGTTTAGTAATCAAAAAGAAGCACTGCAGAGAGAAATTTTCTTGAAATCAGGCAAGGGTAGAGATTATCTTGAACACCATATTCCTCGGTAGCTCAATGGTGGAGCATTCGACTGTTAATCGAAGGGTTCCTGGTTCGAGTCCAGGCCGGGGAGCCAAAATTCCAAAACCGCCGGTGAAAACCACGGCGGTTTTTTCATTAGGCGAAACAAAT
>MFGV01000062.1:0-16885 GCA_001778375.1 Candidatus Firestonebacteria bacterium RIFOXYD2_FULL_39_29 | reverse complement strand
CGTTGGCGGGCGCAGGACTGTTAATCCCAACCTTTGGTTGGTCCGCCAGGTAGTTTGGCGGAGAAGGGTTCCTGGTTCGAGTCCAGGCCGGGGAGTCAAAATTCCAAAACCGCCGGTGAAAACCACGGCGGTTTTTTCATTAGGCGAAACAAATCCGACAGAAGTCGGAGAGTGGAGCATTTCCCGCCAAAAAGCGTGGCGGACGTCTGTTAATCCCAACCTTGTTAGGTTGGTCTCCTCCAAAAAGATTGGCGGACGCGGCGCCATTAGCGGAGAAGGGTTCCTGGTGAGTTGAGCTGAAAGCGAAATGCGCCTAGGCGTATCCAGGCCGGGGAGCCAGAACCCATCAGGGGGCTGTTATCTAAAAGATGGTTGTCCCATTTTTGTTTGATTTGCAGTTTTATATTTACTTCGGACTTATTTTAGATTAAAATACTTTTATAAAGTAACAAGAAAGGTATTTATGAAGATACTCGCAATAATGGGCAACATCCGAGGGAATAGCCAGACAGCCAGAGCTGTGCAGAGATTTGAAGAAATACTCCGTTCGAAAACTCCCGTCAAAGTTGAGTTTGAATATTTGTTCTTGAAAGATGCCAATCTGGGGCTGTGTCGCGGGTGTGCTCTTTGTCTTTCAAAAGGGGAAGATAAATGTCCACATAAGGATGGTTTTCAGGAAATAATATTAAAGATGGAAAGAGCAGACGGCGTAATATTTTCAACTCCAAATTATTCCCTTCAAGTGACCCATCTAATGAAGAATTACCTCGATCGATCCGCTTACCTGTTTCACCGGCCGCGGTTTTTTCATAAGATTTCCGCTTCTATAGTAACCCAGGGTGTTTACGGCGGAAAGAAAATCAATGAGTACCTCGCGCAAACTGCGGAATTCTGGGGCATTATACCGGTAAAAGGGGTGACGCTGACAACTTCCAGTGGGGCTTATGAACCAAATACTCCATTGAATCAAGATGAGAAGGCAAAAGCAGATAAGGAGCTATTTAAACTTGCTGAGCGCTTTCTTTCTGCATTGAAAAAGAATTTGAACCCCTCGCCGTCTTTCTTCAAACTTATGGTCTTTTCCGCTTCGCGTACCGGGCATAAATATAACACAGAAGAAAATGCCGATAAAAAATACTTCCGTGAGCAGGGGTGGTTTGACTCGGATTATTATTACCCGGTTAAGTGGAATCCTTTGAAAAAACTTGTTCAAAAGTTTTTAGATAACATGATAAAGAACATGAGCCTGAAGAAACAAAAGACAGACACGTTAAAGAATTAAGCTATAGGAGGGAAAATGGGAATATTTGGCGTTGGAAGACGTATTCTTGCGGTTGCCATGCCTTGTTTGCTGGCAGCTATTGTGCTAAAGGTCGTAAAACCGGATATCATGTGCATCTTTGCCGGAAGGAATATTTTGCTTTTCCCCGGCTTACTCATTATGGTCGCCGGACTGGCGATCAACGTTTTATCGGTAAAAAGAATGCTAAAAGCTTTCAAGGAGGGGAAGCTCCTGACTGACGGAACATACGCATTCTCACGGCATCCGATATACTCTTCTTATATTCTGTTTACAGTTCCAGGGCTGGCCGTTGCGCTTAATTCCTGGGCAGTTCTTCTGGTTTCCCCATTAGCACTGCTTATGTTCCTGTTGACAGTTAGCAAAGAAGAAGAATTCCTTGAAAAGCAGTTTGGTGCGCAATATGCAGAATATAAAAGAAGAACAGGTATATTGTTCACTATAGGGAGATTCAAAATATAGCCTAACAAAATCACATTCAGAAAGAATAGATAATATGAAAATGCCTTTTACTGTAGAGCAGTTTTTTGAAGTGTTTGAAAAGTACAATACCGCAGTATGGCCCCTGCAAGTCCTTTTTTTTCTGCTTGGGGTGATAGCTGTCGTCCTGGTTATTAAAAAGATAAAGTATTCCGACAGGATTATCAGCGCAATTCTTGCATTCCTTTGGTTCTGGATAGGTATTGCATATCATTTAATATTTTTTACCGTTATTAATAAGGCTGCTTTTGGATTCGGGATAATATTTATTTTGCAAGGTTTGGTCTTATTTATTATTGGAGTTATTAAAGGTAATCTATCTTTTAAATATGAAAAAAACATTTATGGATTTGCCGGCTCAATTTTATTAGTATATGCAATGCTGATCTACCCTGCTATTGGCTATTTTCTCGGACATGTCTATCCGAACTCTCCTACATTTGGATTGCCTTGCCCGACAACCATATTCACATTCGGTATATTATTATTTTCTTCGGAAAAATTCCCAAAACCTGTCCTTATAATACCTTTGCTTTGGACACTGATAGGGTCTTCTGCCGCTTTTGCTTTCGGGGTTTATGAGGACATAGGTTTGTTTATTTCAGGAATAACTGCAGGAACATTGTTATTCTTAAGAAGAACAACTGGTAAATAATAACTTTAGATTAGGAATTCGCTTTTTATAAGTTTCTACCCCTTGTAAATCCTCATTATTTTGACTTTAAAGTCATCTTTTATAGTAGGAACATTTTGATGGGAGTATAAATCGGGGAGATAGAAGTTATAGAAACGCAGGGCACATAATGTGATTTGCGGTTTTTTATTTTCTATTCTAATATTGTATGATATAATAATTATCGTCAAAAAGAAAGGCGGTAATATGTTAGAGCCAAAAGAAAAAAATATGGGTGAGATTGATAGCAAATGTTGTAATAAAATATATATCATTGGTGGAATAGCTGCGTTGGTTGTTTTGGTTGGAAGTCTGCTGGATGTGTTTATTGGCATGAGTTTGGGCGGAGACCTTACCGGGTTACCCTCTACCGCTGCCGGCAGGTTTGCCCAGTTTAAGGATAATTGGCTGCTTGGGCTCTATAATCTCGACCTTCTTAACCTTATAACGACACTGATAATGGTGCCTGCTTTCTTCGCGCTTTTTTGGGCTCACCGCAAGGCAAATGGCGCTTTTTCCGGTTTGGCGATGACTATTTTTATTATTGGTGTGTCCGCATTTGTTACCTGCAACACGGCCTTGCCGATGTATGAACTCAGTCTTAAATATGCCGCGGCAGATGCCGGTCAGCAAACAGTATTGCTGGGGGCAGGTGAATCTATGCTCGCAAGAGGGGCGCACGGAAGTCTCGGGGTATTCTGGGGGTTCTCTTTAATATTGTTCTCAGAAATGATAATGTCGCTTGTTATGTTCACCGGAAAACTTTTTAGCAAAACAAACGCTATTTTTGGATTCGCAGGAAGTTCGCTCATGCTTCTATATGTTATTCTTGTGACCTTTGTTCCTGCAGCTAAAACTGCCGCGATGGCGGTTTCCGCGCCCGGGGGCATACTATTAATTGTGTGGATAATAATGTTTACACTCAGGCTATTCAGGTTGAGCAGGGAAAAATGAAAATTATACCGGTCCTTTTTCTTGTATTTTTATTATCAGGACAAATATCTGCAAATGAGGGAAAAATGAAAAATGTATTGATAGTTTACGGCTCATTCTCGGGTTCAACAAAAGAAGTCGCGGAGAAAATGAAAAGTACGCTCGAAAAGAATAAGCTTAGCGTGGATGCAATGGCCGCAGATGTTAAGAAAATGGACCTTAAAAAGTATGACCTGGTGATAATAGGCTCTGCGATAAGAGGCGATGCGCCGCATGAAAAGGTCCTTGGATTTGTAAAAGCCAATAAAGAAAAATTAGAGAAAAAAAAGGTCGCTCTTTTCATAGTCTGTATTACGATTACGTCGAAATACGAGGAAAAGAGAAAGAATGCCGAAAAATATCCCGAAAAGATCGCGGGTGGACTTAACCCGGTAAGCACGGCGGTTTTCGCCGGAAATGCGCCTTCATCAGGCTGGTTTGCCAATATGATGGGAAATTTATTCCTGGGAATAAAGCCCGGAGATTTTAGGGATTGGGATAAGATTAACGAATGGGTTATTTCTCTGCTAAAACTTTAAAGTAGAAGGTATTATGGAAAAAAACATTAAGACAATAAATGTAGGCGGTGTAAATTGTTTCCTGGTAAAAAGCGATTCTACTTTTGTATTGATTGACACAGGGGTATTGAATAACAATATAGAACTTGAAAGAGAGCTGGCAAAAGCCGGTTGTAAGCCCGGCAATCTTCAACTTGTAATTCTGACTCATGGAGATTTTGACCACAGCGGCAATGCGGCTTATATTCGTGAAAAGTTCAAAACAAAAATTGCAATGCACATAGGAGATATAGGTAAAGTCGAATACGGAAACCAGTCATGGGGCAATAAAGATAAACCAGACAGAGTCACAGTTTTTGGTAAATTTATAATATTATTATCGCGATTTTTTGTAAAATCAATGAACTTAATCCCGTTTAAGCCGGATTTAACCATTGATGAAACATTTGATCTTTCCATTTACGACTTAGATGCGCAGATCCTTTATATCCCGGGACATACAAAAGGCTCAATAGGTGTGTTAACGGTTGACGGCAATCTGTTCTGCGGGGATCTGTACATGAATATGATAAAACCGGATATTCAATTCTTTATTGATGATTTAACGGCAGCAAAAGAAAGTCTAAATAAACTAAAGAGCTTGACTATAAAGACCGTTTACCCGGGACATGGCAAACCGTTTCAATATGGAAAAGTATCGAATTTGCAAATATAACAATAAACAAAGCCCAAACATGAATGAAGGGAGTCGTTAATATGAAAACGGAAATATACTATTTTAGCGGAACAGGTAATTCTTTGTTTATTGCGAAAGAGATACAAAAAAGACTCCCCGATGCAGAAATAATTCCTAGTAGTAAAACAAACGAACTATTTTTATAGTGACCTTGACAATTGTGTAGTGAAGATAATGCCGGCGGTCGAGCAATGGCTGTTTAATGCATTTTCGGTAAGGTTCGGAGCTGAATGGTCTTATATTAAGATATCAGGTAATCAGGGGGCAGGAGAAGGTAAAACTATCGGCGTAACTATTCCATGCGATTTCATTACAAAATTCACATTAGATGTTAATGTAACTAACAGGGTAAGACCTTCAAGAAATATAAGAAATCTTTCAATCGGTGAAAGCGCCGCATTTTTTACGCTGACATTCTCTGATATTTTCTTTAAAGGGAAGTAATACAAACTTATTTATTCATTAACCGGCTGCAAAAGTCGTACAGTGCGGGGACCATAAACCACTCGTTGCCACTCGGGGATATGGTATAACCATTCAAATCCAAGCCTGTCAAATGTTTTTTGACGGGCTTTTTTATTGCAACTATTGAGATTAATTTAATGATAGTGTTTTTGAAAAATTTTAGTATAATTGAGTAATAAGAATATGGATTAATAAAAATGCGGGGATTAATGCTTCAAAAGCAATTGACCTAACAATAAACTATTCCTACCGTAAGATTGAAATCAAACGATAAAAAGTCAATTAAAAAAGGATGTTACACCTTGCTCAGCCTTCTGATTAAATATATATTGATGTAGGATTCGTTTGAGTGTAACTGAAAAAATTAAGTAAAAAATTCTTATTAAAAGGAAAAAGCGATGAGTACAATCACAACAAAAGATGGTGCGCGGATATATTATAAGGACTGGGGCATAGGACAACCTGTTGTGTTCAGCCATGGTTGGCCCCTTAGTGCGGACAGCTGGGAGGCTCAGATGGTGTTCCTGGCATCAAACGGTTATCGCTGTATTGCTCATGACCGTCGTGGTCATGGCCGGTCCAGCCAGCCGTGGAATGGAAACGAAATGGACACTTACGCCGATGATCTTGCAGCCTTGTTGGATAAATTGGAACTAAAAAATACCGTACTAATTGGTTTTTCTGCCGGTGGCGGCGAAGTTGCGCGTTACATCGGCCGCCATGGTACGAAGCGTCTGGCGAAAGTTGTACTGGTTTCTGCTGTTCCCCCGCTTATGCTAAAGACCACTGCTAATCCCGGCGGCTTGCCGATTGAAATATTTGATGGTATCCGAGCCGGCTCAATTGCCGATCGCTCTAAATTCTATAAGGATCTTGCCGGCGGCCCGTTCTTTGGTTTCAACCGGCCGGGCGCGAAGATCTCACAAGGAATGATCGACTGGTTCTGGCTTCAAGGTATGCAGGCCGGCCACAAAAACACCCTTGACTGTATCAAAGCATTTTCTGAGACAGATTTTACCGGGGATCTAAAAAAGTTTGATATACCGACGCTTATCATTCACGGTGATGACGACCAGATCGTACCGATTGGCGCTGCGGCTTTGGCCTCTTCAAAACTCGTTAAGAACTCGATACTGAAAGTATATAAAGGAGCCCCCCATGGCCTGACCGATACACACAAAGAGAAGCTTAACGCGGATCTTCTGTCTTTTATTAAAACATAAAAAGCTGTAGGCGCAAGGTCTTAACAAAAGGGCTAAATATGGAAAAGAAAAAAGTAATGACGACAAATACAGGAAAACCGGTTGAGAACGATTTGAATTCGATGACTGCCGGTGCAAATGGACCGACTTTGGTTCAAGACGTACATCTTATCGAGAAGTTGGCGCACTTCGACCGGGAACGAATTCCTGACCGGGTAGTGCATGCAAAGGGTGCAGGTGCGGGAGGATACTTCGAGGTCACAAATGATGTCACGAAGTACACGCGCGCGAAATTTCTTTCCAATGTTGGGAAACGCACAGAAGTCTTCGTACGTTTTTCGCTGGTAAGCGGTGAAAAAGGCTCTGCTGATTCAGAGCGGGATCCACGCGGTTTCTCCGTTAAGTTCTACACCGAAGAGGGAAACTATGATTTTGTGGGAAACAATACCCCTGTATTTTTTGTCAGGGATGCCATAAAATTTCCTGATTTTATACACTCTCAGAAGCGTAATCCTGCAAACAACCTTAAGGATCCTGATATGTTCTGGGATTTTCTTTCTTTGACCCCGGAATCCATCCATCAGGTAACTATTTTATTTTCCGACCGCGGTACGCCTTTAAGCTATCGTCACATACACGGTTTTAGCGGCCACACTTTCATGTGGTACAATGAAAAAGGCGAATATTGCTGGGTAAAGACGCATTTTAAGACCGAACAGGGAATAAAAAATCTCACCCGCGATGAAGCTGTCCGTCTTGCGGGTGAAGATCCGGATCATGCGACACGGGATCTGTATGAGAACATAAAAAAAGGCGACTACCCCTCATGGTCGGTTTCTATTCAGGTCATGACACCTGAAGAGGCGAAAAACTACCGTTTTGATCCGTTCGATATAACCAAAGTCTGGCCGCATGCTGATTACCCGCTTCAGCCCATCGGACGAATGGTACTTAATCGTAATCCTCTGAACTTCTTTGCCGAAGTGGAGCAGGCTGCGTTTTCTCCGGGTAACTTCGTTCCCGGCATAGGACCGTCTCCGGACCGGTTGCTGCAGGGACGTTTATTCAGTTACCATGATACGCAGAGGCACAGACTGGGTCCTAACTTCCAAATGATTCCTGTTAATTCGCCAAAAGCCACTATAGAAAATAGTTATCAGCGTGATGGATCTATGCGTTCCGGTGACAACGGAGGCGGAACTCCCAACTACTGGCCGAATACCTTTGGCGGTTTAGCACCCGATCCTTCATATAAGGTTCCGGCAATTGACATTTCCGGTATGGCTGAACGCCAAGTCTACAAACTAAGCGATGTGGATTTTATTCAGGCGGATGCTTTGTACCGTAAGGTTATGACAGATATGGATCGTGACCATCTTATCGGCAATATTGTTACCCATTTGAACGGTGCGCAAAAACGCATCCAGTTGCGCCAGACAGCTTTGTTCTACAAGGTAAATGCCGAGTATGGAAAACGAATCGCCGAAGGACTAAAATTGAGCCCTGACGATGTCAAGCGGCTTGCGGCTATGTCTCAGGAAGAACGAATAAAATCAACCTTATAATTACCCCCCCCCGTCTTTTCATATAGATTAAACCGTAACTTAAAAACAAGAGGTTTGAAATGGATAAATATCAGTGCCAGGCATGTCTCTATATCTATGATTCCGCTTTTGGTGATCCGGATCATAGAATCAAGCCGGGAACTAAATTTGAAGATTTGCCGGATGATTGGCTTTGCCCTGTTTGTGGGGTTCCAAAAGATATGTTTGAAAAAATATAAAAAAGGGTAATATTATTATCGTTTTTGTTGTGTTTTATTGTGGGATGTAACAATGGACATCGGACACAAAACAGAACAATCAAAATAAATACTAAGAGTAAAGCCGTGTAGGGTCTTGTTGTGTCTATTTCCATATCAAGAAGCCGAAATGATTTGTTATTAGTGAATATGTTATAGTTAGTCAAATGCTGTTTTAATAACCTTTTGAATTATTTTCTTGACAAATAGTCTACTATGGAGTAGTCTACTTACGAGTAGTATGTGCTAGGGAGGTAAAGATGAAATTCATTGACAGAGAAAAAGAACAGGGGGCATTGGATAAGTATTATAAATCCGGAGACTCCGAATTTATAGTTATTTACGGTAAAAGGAGGGTGGGAAAAACGGAGCTGATTAAGCACTTTTCTAAAGAAAAACCGCACATATATTTTCTTGCTCAAAAACTTAATGAGCATGATAATCTAAAAATGCTGGGGCAGCTTTGCGGGGAATACTTCAAAGATGAGCTGCTTACCTTAAATGGTTTTGAGAGCTGGCAGCAATTATTCCGATATTTAAAGAAAAACATAAAAAAGAAATTTGTTTTAGCGATTGATGAATTTCCATATCTTGCAGAAACAAACAAATCCATTGCTTCAATATTTCAGGCAGGATGGGATGAGTATCTGAAAGATACTCCGGTTATGCTTATTCTTTGCGGTTCAAGTATTGCGATGATGGAGGATAAGGTATTATCTGAAAAATCACCGCTTTTTGGACGAAGAACTGCCCAGATATATCTTAAACCGTTTAATTTTGCTTCCTTCAGAAAGTTTTTCCCCGGGAACAAGTTTGAATACTGCGTTGAGATGTACTCCATAACAGGCGGGAATCCGAGTTATATAAAACGAATGGACGCAAAAAAGAGTATTGAAGAAAATATTAAAGACAATATCCTTGAAACGGATGCTTTTCTTTACAGTGAGATAGACTTTGTTATGAAAGAAGAATTGAGAGAGCCCAGAAATTACTTTGCCATACTAAAAGCAATTTCATTGGGTAAGTCAAAACTGAGTGAAATACAGAATGAAACAGGGCTGGAAAAGAGCGTTTTGCACAAGTATCTGTTTATCCTTGAGGATTTAAGGCTCGTGGAGAAAGAAGTGCCGGTTACAGAGAAAATACCTTTAAAATCCAGGAAAGGATTATATAAGCTCCAGGATCAGTTTTTCAAGTTTTGGTTCAGATATGTGCTTCCCGGTAAGAGTCATTTAGAAGAAGGCAATAAAACCTATGTAATGGGCAGGGTAAAAAATGATTTTGTCCATCTGGTTTCTCATAATTATGAAGATATTTGCATTCAAATACTCAAAGAAAATGAAGAAGAAATATTTGAAATAGATAAGATCGGACGATGGTGGGAGAAAAGCTTAGGAGAAATGGATATAGTTACGTTTAATGAAAAAGAGAAAAAAATACTGTTTGGGGAAGTTAAGTGGAGCAGTAAAGCGGTTGGAACGGATATTTATGAAGATTTAAGAAAAAAGGCCGAATATGTGGAGTGGAATAAGGCAAAACGAACAGAATATTACTGCCTGTTTTCAAAAAGCGGGTTCACCCCGGATATGATTAAAAGAGCAAAAAAAGATAAAGTAATGCTGTTTAGCGGGGATAAAAGAGTTAATTAGGAACGGAAAAGTTATTATACATCACCCAGTCGCGAAAGTCGTCCAGGCCGGGGAGCCATACAAATCCAAGCCCGAAGAAATACGGGCTTTTTTATTGTAAACACCATCTACCTTCCCATTACCAGGCGTTTATTTATTTTTATTGAAAATTGTCTGCTTTTGGTATAGTATTTACATATATGAAACTTACTGTTGCGGGTAAAATATTGCTTGTTTTCGTTCTAACACTTGCACAATTTTCTTTTGCTGATACTTATTTTTTAAAAGACGGGAGCCGTGTGGTCGGCGACAAAGTAAGAGAAGATGATAAAGTTGTTGTTGTTAAAACCATGCGCTTCGGAGAAGTAAGGCTTTTTAAGAATGAAATTGATAAAGTAGAAAGTACGACTCCTGCTTCGGAGAAAGAAGTAAAAGAATCCATCAAACAAATCCCTCTGGGAGAATTAGTTTCCGAACTGCTCAAACCTTTCAATAACGGGGATAAAAATATTCCGACCCTCGCCGTTATGCCTTTTAGAACAGAAAGTGCAAAACTGGAAAGAGAAAAGATCGGTTTCGGCGAACCCGCAATAACATTTTATTATTAGCCCTGTCTGTCAAAATATATAAGCCCTAAAAACGAAGTTGAAATAGTTAAAACAAAACTTAGAAAAGGTTATGTGCTATTTGTTTAATCAGTGGAATCCTGAAGCTTTGCAATCAGTGAAATTGACCCGAAATCCTGCTGAAATATCAATATTATGTATTTAAAAAATAACATGCTTTCTTCCTCGGATTTCGGGTGTAAGTATTTTCATTGGTAAAAACTTTAATAGTTGTTATAATATCAATATGCTTGACAAAAACGAAGCCCGAAGAAAATACAAGAATACTTTGCAGCCCATGGGTGTTTACTCCCTGACCAATTCGGTTAACGGGAAGGTTTTTATCGGGAGCAGCTTAAATGTTGATAATATTTTTAACAGAATATCCTTCCAGTTGAAGCTGGGTTCTTATACCAATGAAGAACTGCAGAAAGATTATAACCTGCAGGGAGCAGACAAATTCTCTTTTAAGGTAATAGATTATCTTAAATCGATAGACGAGCAGGGCTACAATTACTCCGATGATTTACGGGTTCTTGAAGAGCTGTGGTTAGAGAAACTAGAGCCGTATGGAGATGCCGGGTATAATATAAAGCAAGCCGCTAAAAAATAAGCCGCATTAACCGGTTGCGAAAATATTCGGGAATGTCTGCATAAGCTATATTTGCTTCTTTCTTCTCGAAACCCGCGTTTTATGGAAAAAAGTCAATCAGAAAGCGAATCTCCATATATATATACATTTTCTTAACTTCCGTAAAATGAAACAAAGGAATGAAAGGAGTGAAATGTAAATATGCTTGTAAATGCGCAAAAGGGTAAGAATAACACAAAAATAATGTTGATTACTTATGCTGTTTTGAGCGCGGCACTGGCATTGGTAATAATATTTAAGGAATTAGTTTCTCCGTTCATTCTGGCTTTTTTGCTGGCCTATATAATGAGTCCGGTTGTTAATTACTTTGAACGCAAAAATTTTAACCGGCTTTTTGTCACCATTTCCATATTTGTTTTATTTGCAGTTATAGTTTTCTTTTTCGTTAATATTTTTATAGACGCAATAGGAGATGAAGTTTCGGCGATCCAGAAAAAGCTTCCCGTGATAACGGAAAAGGTAAATACCAGCATAGATAATATTACCGGATTATTTCCTTCAACTGGTAAAACTGTGCTGCAAAAAAGGATTGTGCCGAAGCTAACGGGGATAACAGAAGTGACGGGTGAATATCTGATAACAACGTTTTCTACTCTTATGAATTGGTTTGGCGGGGTGCTTGGCGGAATTACGAGCGCATTTGTCCTATTATTCATCGCTTTTTTTCTACTGAAAGACTGGAATAAAATTTCAACAGGATTTTTAAAGGCCTTTCCTGTTCAGTATAGCATACTGGCAAAAAAACTGTTAGCCCCGGTCAATGTCCAGATTGGCAGATATATAAGAGGGCAGCTGCTGGTAGCCGCAAGTGTGGGTATAATTGCAACAGGCGGACTGCTGCTTTTTGGGTTTGAATACGCGTACCTTCTGGGCGCTGTAGCAGGAATAACCAATCTTGTGCCTTTGCTTGGACCTATCTCGGCGATAATTGTCGGACTCATCGTTTCTGTTTTTTCTCCGCAGCCTTATCTTATTTGCGCTATAAAGGTTATCTCTGTGCTTACGGTAGTGCAGATCATTGATGAAGTCTTAATAAGCCCGATCATTATCGGAAAATCGGTAAAGATACATCCTATAACGGTGATTACAACCATCTACTTCGGCGGGTATTTTATGGGGATAATAGGAATGCTGATTGCCATTCCCGTATATGTGTTGCTGAAATCCATACTTACCGAAGTTCATTTCGGGCTGTTTAAGAAAACCTGATTTCTTCCTGCCCCGGATAATACTGCGCTATTTTATGATATAATAATATTATGCAAGAAGGGCAGATGAATAATAAGTTTTACAATATAACAGATACAGAAGCCTTAAAACTTTTAGAAAGCGATCTTCAAAAAGGCCTTGGCGCTTCCGAAGCCGTTAAGCGTTTGGAAAAATACGGCTTAAATCAGCTGACCGGAAAAAAAGGAATAAACCCTTTAACGGTATTGCTCGGACAATTTAAAGATCTTCTCGTCTGGATATTAATAGGCGCGGTGCTCGTTTCCGGTTTTCTTAAGGAATGGGTGGACGCATTTGCCATTCTCGCCATCGTTATCTTAAATGCAATCCTGGGCTTCATCCAGGAGTACCGGGCTGAAAGATCCCTTGCCGCGCTAAAAAAGTTATCCAACCCCTCATCAAAAGTTATAAGGGACGGAAGACTAATGATTACATCTTCTACAAATTTAGTTCCGGGAGATGTGATAGAAATTGAAGCCGGCGACAGTATTCCCGCTGACGGCCGTCTCCTCTGGCTTAGTGCAAATTTCAGCGTTCTGGAAGCAAGCCTTACGGGAGAAGCTGCCCCGGTTACAAAGACGACAAAAATCCTGGAAGAAGAATCCTTACCGCTCGCTGACCGGGCAAATATGGTCTATATGGGCAGTTCCGTTTCTGCGGGAAAGGCAAAAGTACTTCTTGTTTATACCGGCATGCAGACAGAGCTCGGCAAAATTGCAGGAATGGTCGGGGAGATACAGCATGAACCTACCCCGCTACAGAAAAAGCTGGAGGAGTTTGGAAAGTGGATAGTGGGTGTCTGCTTTTTTATGGTGGGAGCGGTTTTTTTACTCGGGTGGCTCCGGGGCGGGAAGATGGTGGATGTATTTTTAACGTCTGTAAGCCTTGCGGTTGCGGCCATTCCCGAAGGCCTTTCCGCGGTAGTCACTATCGCTCTTGCTTTAGGTGTCCGCCGGATGGTGAAACGCCATGCGCTTATAAGAAAACTGCCGTCAGTGGAAACTCTTGGCTGTACTACGGTTATCTGCTCGGATAAAACAGGTACTTTGACAAAAAATGAGATGACTGTGCAGAAAATATTTACGGGATGGAATCTGTTTGATGTGGCCGGCATCGGCTATACTCCCGTCGGAGAGATTTCTCTCGGTAAACAGCAAATAAAGGCTGCAGAGCATCCCGAGCTTCTTAATTTACTCCGTTGCGGAGTTCTTTGTAACGGCTCCCAGCTTGTTTTAGAATCCGGTAATTATAAAGTAACGGGTGATCCGACGGAAGGGGCTCTTCTTTCTGCGGCCGGTAAAGCGGGGCTGACAAAAGAAAATTTAGAGAACGAGTATGTATTTGTGGATGAAATTCCTTTTGATTCCGACCGGAAGAAGATGACTATCGTTAGAAGGCATGGCGATGAGCTGATTGCTTTTGTTAAAGGCGCGCCGGATATACTTCTTCGTGATTGTACCGATGTGGAAGAAAAGGGAGTTAAAAGAAAACTAACAGAACAAGACAGGGCCTATATAGAAAAGAATAACGGCGAACTGGCGGACGGGGCGATGCGGGTTCTGGCGGTAGCCTATAGAAAACTGGATAATAATTTAAAAGATTTTGAAGTGAAAAATATTGAAAGAGAACTTACATTTGCGGGGCTCTTTGCGATGATAGATCCTCCGCGCGAAGAAGCTAGAAAAGCGCTGGAAGAATGTAAAACAGCGGGAATTAAAACGGTTATGATAACGGGGGATCATAAAAACACGGCGGTCGCGATTGCCCGTATGCTCGGAGTTTTCACCGAAGGTTCTCTTGCTCTAAGCGGGGAAGAGCTGGATAAAATAAATGACGAAGAACTTGTTAAAAAAGTAAAAAATATTTCGGTCTACGCCCGTGTTTCTCCCGAACATAAATTAAGGGTCGTGCGCGCGTGGCGGAAGAACAAAGAAGTTGTCGCTATGACCGGTGACGGTGTTAATGATGCGCCGGCCTTAAAAGAAGCTGATATCGGCGTTGCGATGGGTATCACCGGTACGGATGTTACAAAAGAAGTGTCGGATATGGTGGTGACCGATGATAACTTTGCGTCTATAGTTGCCGCTGTCTCCGAAGGCAGGGGAATATATGACAACATACAGAAGTTCATTCACTATCTTCTCTCGTGTAATGCGGGCGAGATACTTCTTATGTTCACCGCTTCTTTGATCGGCTTTGCTGCGCCTCTGCTTCCTATACATATACTCTGGGTCAACCTTGTGACGGATGGTTTGTCTGCGCTTGCGCTCGGTGTTGATCCGGCAGCCCCGGATATAATGAAGAGGCATCCGCGCGATCCTAATGAAAAAGTTATCACAAAAGAGCGCGCACTTTACATACTGGCGCAGGGAGCCTTTATCGCCTTTTGCAGTTTACTTGCCTATGTTTTTGTTCTGTACGTTGAAAAAGAAAGCATCTCCCGCGCAAGGACAGCGGCGTTTATCGTTCTGGCGGTCTCTCAATTATTCCACTCTTTCAATTGCAGGAGCATGACCGAATCCTTGTTTAAACTGGGCATCTTTACAAATAAAAAACTTCTGCTTGCGGCTTTTATTTCATTTTTGATGATGATGGTCGTAGTGTACGTGCCCTTCCTGCAAAAGGTGTTCAAAACCGTGCCTCTCGGGCTGTTTGACTGGCTCCTCGTGCTCGTAATATCCTCTTTCCCCCTCTGGGCCGTTGAGCTCTGGAAAGCAGTTGTAAGAAAAAGAAAAGGAAATAGCAAAGCAGCCATTGTGGTTGCCTAGTCAAAAACGCCTTCTTCTGCTCAAAATCCTTGTTTTAAAGGAAAAAAGTCAACTAAAGGCAGTATCTTCATATTATTAAAATTATTAAATTTTGATAAAATAAGAAAAGATTAAAGGAGGATTTTGTATGAATAAAGGGATGTCAGTTGCGCTTTTGGCTGTCGGGATTGTATTAAGCATCTGGGGTGTCGCAGGTTCGGAATCATTTGGTTCAGACGTGTCGAGATTTTTTACGGGTTCGCCTACAGAGAAAACTGTATGGTTTCTGATAGGAGGGGTGTTTTTGGGTATTGCCGGACTGTCCGGTTTGCTTCGCGGGTCAAAGTAAATTTAAGGAGGAATTATGGCTGCAACTGCAAAATCTATATCTTTAATATTAATTGCTGTACTTTTTATTGCGCTCGGACAGGTATTTTGGAAGCTTGGTACCAATAAGTCAGGTGTTGTCACCTTCTCTGCCGGACATATAATGTCTTCCATGAGCCAGATGATCAATACGTGGTTTATCCTTGGATGTCTGATGCTTTTAGCGAGTTCTGTAGTCTGGGTAATTGCTCTTAGCATGGTTGATCTGAGTGTGGCATTTCCTTTTCAATCCCTGGCGTATGTGTTTATTTTTTTCTTTTCCATATTCATCTTTAAAGAGCCGGTTACTCTGCTAAAAATTGTCGGAACTATGTTGATAATCAGCGGGGTTATAACAGTAGCTAAAAGCTGATTAAAAGATAAACTCTAAGATCTATCCGCCTAAATGATTGGCGGACGACAAATATTAATAAAACATAGTGGTTAGTCGAATTAGAAATAACAATATCTTTTATTAGAAAACGGAAGAGTTTAAATAAAATGAAAAAAAATATAAAATAATTATCAGTGCAATTGCTTTGCTGGTTGTGATACGGCTTGTTTTACCATATGCTGTATTGCATTATGCCAATAAAACGCTGGCTGAAATGAAAGGTTATTACGGGCATATTAAAGATATTGAATTATCTGTTTATAGAGGCGCCTATATTCTCAACAATATTTATATAAATAAAGTTGATCCAATATCAAAAAAGCAAACGGAATTCTTTAAATCGAGGGATATTGACCTGTCTGTTGAGTGGGGGGCTCTTCTCCATGGTTCTCTTGTCGGAGAACTGGTTTTTGATTCACCCAACTTGACTTTTACAAAAGACAAAGTTGAATTAGGTGACGTAGGAAAGGATGGCGGTGATTTTAGAAAATTGTTGAAACATTTTATGCCCTTAAAAGTGAATAGTTTCGAAGTTAAAGATGCCGCTATACATTATAAAGACTACACTTCGAAACCAAAAGTTGATATATCATTAAAGAAAACTCATATCCTGGCAATTAATCTGACTAACATTACAAGTAATAAAATTGAATTGCCTTCTACCGTTATTGCGCAGGCGTATGTTTATGAGGGAGTTTTAAACTTTACAATGAAAATTAATGCTTTAGCTGATGATCCGACGTTTGACCTGAATGCCGAAATAAGAAACGCCAACCTTGTATTATTTAATGATTTTTTGAAGGCTTATGGGGGATTTGATGTGAACAAAGGCGATTTTAGTTTATATGCTGAAATAGCAGCCAAGAATGGTAAATTTGCAGGCTATTTTAAACCGGTAATTACAGGTTTAGTTGTTTTGGGCCAACAAAATAAGAATGATAGTATATTTACTAAAATATGGGAAGTTCTCGTAAGTCTGGCGGGAGATATATTCAGGAATCAACAAAAAAATCAGTTAGCGGAGTTAATGTCAAATGTTGTGTTTGAGAAGTAGCGAGCATCCTTGGTTACAAAACCTCCTTTCTTGAAAAATCTGAACTTTTACCTCTAAAATTCTTT